>NZ_JBHYPE010000020.1:0-133469 GCF_042746015.1 Streptomyces sp. NPDC058773 | reverse complement strand
CTGCAGGGGGGACCCTGTGGGAGAGTAGGACGCCGCCGAACAAATTTTATGCTCCGGTCCCTGAACCTTCTGGTTCAGGGACCGGAGCTTTTTTGTTCTGCCCCCCGGGTGATGGGCGTAACTCGAAGTTCATCTGCGCTGGCCAGGATCCGTTTCATGCGGACAGTAGGAACGCTCAAGTCGGCCGGTGTGCGTGCCGGTGATGAGGTCGTGGTGCCGGCGTTCGGCAGCGCGGAAGTGGCCCGGGCCGTGGTGGAGTTGGGCGCGGTGCCGGTGTTCGCCGATATCGACGGCGACAGCTACTGCGTCGATCCGGCCGCGGTGGCGGACGTGGTGACGAGTCAGACCGCCGCCGTCGTGGCGGTCAACCGTTTCGGGCGGCAGGCGGACGCCGGCTGGATCCGTGAAGTGGGCCAGCGGCACGGTCTGTTGGTCGTGCTGGAGGACGAGCCCGGGGCGGACCCGGAGGGCGCGGACCTGCGCCGGACGCATGCGGCGTATCTGGACGGCAGGCTCAACGGGGTCCGGACGCCGACGCCGGCGGCGGGGCACACCTATGAGCAGTACGTGGTGCGGGTGCCGGGCAACGGGCGGCCGGACCGGGACGCGTTCGCGCGGACGCTGCGGGCCAAGAATGTGGCATGCCGGGTGCCCGTACTGGCGCCGGTCTACCGGATGCCGGGGCTGCGGCGGGACGTCTTTCTGCCGGAGACGGAGCGGGCGGTGGACGAGACGCTGGCGCTGCCCGTGCATGCCGGGATGTCGCGGCGGGAGTTGCACAAGATGGTCGGTGCGTGCAATGCGCTGGGCGGATTGCTGCAGCCGGCTTTTTAGCGAGTGGTGCCGGGTGTGGTTCGAACCTGTCGCTGAGTTGGGGTAATATCTATTCCGTTGCCGCGCCCCAATAGCTCAGTCGGCAGAGCGTCTCCATGGTAAGGAGAAGGTCTACGGTTCGATTCCGTATTGGGGCTCCAGAGGACAAAGGCCCCCGCCAAGTGGCGGGGGCCTTTGTCGTGTTGGGACGTGGGTGCCGCACTGTCCGTCAGGTGCGCGGGGCCGTGATGTAGGCCAGGCCGTGGGCGCCGGAGATGTCGGTGCGGTCGACTTCCAGGGTGGTGAGCGGGCTCAGAGTGGTGAGGTCGACGACGGTGACGGTGCTGGAGAGGTTTCCGGAGACATAGCCGAGCCGGCCGTCGGGGGAGGAGGTGATGGTCAGGGGAAACCGGCCGACCTCGACCTCACCGATGGGAGTGAGGGTTTCGGCGTCGAAGACGGTCAGGGCTCCTGGGAGTTGGGCGCCGAGTGGTCCGCCGGGCGTGGTGTCCGGGCGGAGTTCGCCTGCCAGGAGCAGGCCGTTCGAAGTGGCGTGGACCGGCATCACCTGGCCCTTGGTGGGGAGGGTGCGGATGACGCCCTGGGTGGCGGTGTCGATGACGCTGATGCCCGTAGCCGAGGGCGGGGCGCCGAAGTCGGCCTTGGGGGCCGCCACATAGACCTGACGGCCATCGGGGGCGACGGACAGACCCTCGCTGCCGGGGACGGGGATACGGCCGGTGCACACCCCGCGGTCGAGGTCGACGACCGAGACGAACGGGGCCTCCTTGTTGGTGGCGTAGCCGTACCGTCCGTCGGGGGTGATGGCGAACCAGTGCGGGCCGGGGGCCTTGGTGGAGATCCGGCCCAGGCGGGCGTGGGTGCGGGTGTCGAGGACCACGACGCCGCCGGGATCGGTATCGGTGGCCTCGACGCTGACGTACAGCCGGCCGCGGGCGCGGTCCAGGGCGAGGCCGTGCGGGGCGTGGTCCGGGGCGGTGTCGAGGATGTCGACGACGGTGCGGGTGTCGACGTCGATGACGGTGAGGTGGTGGGCCCGGCCCTCGTGGGCTTGGTAGAAGCCGGAGTGGTAGGTGCTGGCGCAGTAGAGCAGCCGGTGGTCCGGGTCGAAGCAGAGTTCGTGCGGCTGCGGCGGGACCGGCAGCACCTCAAGGCGTTCGTGGGTGGCGGCGTCGAAGAAGGTGACGGTCGGGCCGGTCTGGCTGACGACGGCGAGCAGGTCGCCGGGCGAGCCGGCAGGTGTGGAAGTCATGGCCCGTATCGTGGGCGGCCGTTGGGGATGACTCCAGTGCAGGGCAGGTAAGGGAGACTTGCGCCGTACGCAAGGAAGCAGGTGGCGGCGGGGGCAGCGGCCGAGGGACTGTGATCCGGTTCACATCGGCCGCTGCCCTCGGTGTCAGCGGGCCGGGACCTCGGGGACGCGCATGGCGAGGATGGCCATGTCGTCGGAGGCGGGTTCGGCGGCGAAGCGTTCCACGGCGCGCAGCACCCGGGCGGCGACGGCGCCGGCGGTCAGCCCCGTACAGGTCATCAGGACGTCGGTGAGGCCGTCGTCGCCGAGCATGCGGGTGCCCTCGCGGCGTTCGGTGACGCCGTCGGTGACGCACAGCAGGACGTCGCCGGGGTCGAGGGTGACGGTCTGCTCGTAGAGCTCCAGGTCGTCCATGACGCCGAGCAGCGGCTGGGGTTCGGCGGCCGGTTCGACCGAGCCGTCCTGGCGCAGCCGGAGCGGCAGGGGATGGCCCGCGCAGACGACCTTGAGGACGGCGCTGCCGTCCTCCTGCGGCCACAGCTCGCCGTAAAGGAGCGTCAGGAAGCGGCTGCGGGCGCCCTCGTCGAGGATGGCGGCGTTCAGGCGCTCCAGGACGGCGGGGCCGCCGAAGCCCTCGCGGGCGAGCAGGCGGAGGGCGTGCCGGGCCAGGCCGGTGACGGCGGCGGCCTCCGGGCCCGTACCGCAGACGTCGCCGATGGCGAAGCCGTAGGCGCCGTCGCGGATCGGGAAGAGGTCGTAGAAGTCGCCGCCGACCTCGTTGCCCTCGCCGGCCGCGCGGTAGATGACCTCGACCTCGACGCCGGCGATGTCGGGCAGCGGTTCCGGGGGCAGCAGGCTGCGCTGGAGGGACTGACTGATGGCCGTGCGCTCGGAGTAGAGGCGGGCGTTGTCCAGGGCGAGGGCGGCCCGACGGGAGAGGTCCTCGGCGAGTTCCAGGATCTCCTGGCGGAAGTGTTCCTCGGTGGGCTTGCCGAGCGTGAGCATGCCGATGACGCGGTTGCGGGCGACGAGCGGGAGTACGACGGTCTCGCCGCCGACGGCGGAGGCGGTGGCGAGGGTGGCGCCGGGACCGGTCGAGGGGCGGGCGGAGTTGCCGAGGCCCAGGCTGCGCATCGAGGTGCGCAGCGCGGCGTCGTGGGCGGCGTCGCCGGGGGCGGTCCACACACGGGCGCCGGGGGTGGGCACCGGCTCGGGCGGATCGACCTTCAGCAGAAGGGTTTTGAGGCCGTCGATGCGGTCCTCGTCCTCGTGCAGGACGTAGGAGAGTTCGGGCTCGGAGGTCTGGTCGGCGACGGTGTAGACGGCGCACCACGTGGCGAGGGTGGGGACCGTCATCTGCGCCATCAGGGCCAGGGTCTGGTCGCGGTCGAGGGTGCCGGCCAGGAGGTCGGAGGCCTCGACGAGGAAGGAGAGGGAGCCGCGGCGCAGCTTCTCCAGCTCGGTCAGCCGGGCGCGTTCGACGGCGAGGGCGATGCGGTCGGCGGCGAACTGGAGCCGTAGCGCCTCTTCGTTGGTGTAGCGTCCCGCGCGCTCCGCGGCGACGCCGAGGGAGCCGGTGAGCCGGCCCTCGACCTTCAGCGGGACGGTGACGACCGAGCGCATGCCGGTGCCGCTGAGGAGGGGGACGGCGCCGGGAACGGCGGTGAGGTCCTCGTGGACGGCGGGCATCCGGGCGGAGCCGTAGCGTCCGGATCCGGCCTCGACGGGGACGCGGGCGAACCGCTGGCGGGCGGAGGGCAGGCCCGTGGAGGCGCGGACCTCCAGCTCGGTCTCGTCGTCGGTGGCCAGGAGGAGGTAGGCGGCGTCGCCGTCGAGCATGTCGCGGGCGCGTTCGACGGTGCGCTGGAGCAGGCCGTCGAGGTCGTCCGGCGCCGGGGAGCCGATGAAGACCTCGAACGGGTCGGAGGGGCGCCCCTCCGACCGGTCGCTCTGGGAGGCGGCGTCCGGGGCGGGGGTGCGCTGGGGGCTCTGGAGGATCGCGCGCTCGTGGTCGCGTACCAGGAGGCAGACCGTGGAGGCCTCGCCGTCGGCGTCGCGGACCCGCAGGTGGGAGGCGTAGACGGGGACGACGCGGCCGTCGGCGCCCCTTATGCCGTAGGAGCCCTCCCAGCGGGACAGCTGGAGCGCCTCGGCGATGCCGGTGCCGGTGCCGGGGGTGTGCGGCCAGGCGGCGAAGTCGGTGAGTGGTTTGCCGATGACCTGCTCGGGGGCGTAGGCGAAGAGGTCCTGGGCGTCCTCGTTCCAGAAGCTGATGCAGCCGCCGCGGTCGATCTGGATCACGGCGACGCGTACCCGGGTGTCGGCGACCGGGAGGGCGTCCACGGGCAGCGCGGGGCCCGCGGAGCGGGTGCCTGCCGGGCGCTCGGGGAGGTCGAGCTGGAACCACACGTGTTTTTGCGCGGCGGTGTACTCGACGCCCCAGCGGGCGGCCAGCGCGCCGCACAGCAGCAGGCCGCGCCCGCCCTCGCGGTCGGGGTGGACGACGACCTGGCCGGCGTTCTGGAGCGGGATCTCCCGTTCGGGGTAGCGGTCGGCGACGGAGATCCTTACGCCGCCGTCGTTGCGCAGACACAGCACATCGGCGGCGGTGCCGGCGTGCACCACGGCGTTGGTGACCAGCTCACTGGTGAGGACGACGGCGTCATCGACGATGTCGGCGCAGCCCCAGCCCTGGAGGGTGTCGCGGACGAACGCACGGGCAGTGGCGACGGAGCGCCCGACCGGCTCGAAGGTTGCGGCGGCCCGCGCGGTGATCACTGGTCTCCTCATGCGTGTGTCGGTGATCTGCTCCCCCATGGTCGCGGCGCCCCTCCGAATACCTGTTGTGCTCGCCCCACCCGCCCGCGCTCGATGGTCCGGGGCGGTGGACAGCCGTATGCCAGGTTACTTACCTTCGCCGCACCCAAGGATGCCGGTCACGTGTGTTTCCGCCCCAATCGTGCACCGGGACGGTGTGCGATGCTGCCGAACTGTTATGGCCTGGTTGAGCCATGGTGAAACACTGGGCAAGTATCAAGAGAAAGCCCGGGTAGAACGGTCGACCCTGCGGGAGGGACACGGTGGAGTCTGGCGCAGCGGCGCGGGGCGCAAGCACGCGCGCGAAAGGCGGACGATCCCGGAACAACGGGACGACCGAAGTGGATACGGCTGCGCTGAATCGGCTGTTGGTCGCGTTGGTGGCCATGCGGGACGGGAACTTCCGCAAACGGCTCACGGTTTCCGGCGACGGCGTCATGTCGGAGATCGCGGCGGTCTTCAACGAGGTCGCGGACCGCAATCTGCACCTCACGGGCGAGCTGACGCGGGTGCGCCGGGTCGTCGGCCGTGAGGGAAAGCTCACGGAGCGGCTGGAGGCCGGCGCCGCCGAGGGCTCCTGGGCCGCGGCGATCGACGCCTCGAATGCCCTGGTCGACGACCTCGTACGGCCCGTCTCCGAGGTGGGGCGGGTGCTGTCGGCGGTCTCCGAGGGCGACCTGGAACAGCGGATGGATCTCCGCTCGCGCAGTTCGGACAGCTCTTCGGAGCACCCTCTGCGGGGTGAATTCCTGAAGGTCGGCCGGACCGTCAACGGACTGGTGGATCAGCTCTCCGCCTTTACCGATGAGGTCACGAGAGTGGCCAGTGAGGTCGGTACGGAGGGCAAGCTCGGCGGCCAGGCGCGGGTGCGCGGGATGTCGGGTTCGTGGAAGGACCTCACGGAATCCGTCAACACCATGGCGTCCCGGCTGACGGCCCAGGTGCGTGACATTGCTCTCGTCACCACGGCGGTGGCCAAGGGTGATCTGTCGCGCAAGGTGACCGTCCATGTCTCCGGCGAGATGCTGGAGCTGAAGAACACCGTCAACACGATGGTCGACCAGCTCTCCTCGTTCGCCTCCGAGGTGACGCGGGTCGCCCGTGAGGTCGGTACGGAGGGTGAGCTCGGAGGTCAGGCGCAGGTCCCCGGTGTCGCCGGGGTGTGGAAGGACCTGACGGATTCGGTCAATCTCATGGCCGGCAACCTCACCGCGCAGGTGCGCGGGATCGCGCAGGTCACCACCGCCGTCGCGAACGGCGATCTGTCGCAGAAGGTCACCGTCAGTGCACGCGGTGAGGTCGCGCAGCTGGCCGACACCATCAACACGATGACCGAGACGCTGCGGACCTTCGCGGACGAAGTGACGCGGGTGGCGAACGAGGTCGGCGCCGAGGGCCAGCTCGGCGGTCAGGCGCAGGTGCCGGGCGCCGCCGGCACCTGGAAGGACCTCACCGATTCGGTGAACACCGCCTTCCGCAACCTGACGGCGCAGGTGCGGGACATCGCGCAGGTGACGACGGCGGTCGCCAACGGTGACCTGTCGCAGACGATCACCGTCGATGTGGCCGGTGAAATGCTGGAGTTGAAGAACACCGTCAACACGATGGTGGGTCAGCTGTCGTCGTTCGGCGCCGAAGTGACGCGCGTTGCGCGGGAGATCGGTGTCGAGGGTGAGCTGGGCGGCCAGGCGGCGGTGCCCGGGGCCGCGGGGACGTGGAAGGACCTCACGGACTCCGTGAACACCGCCTTCCGCAACCTCACCGGGCAGGTCCGCAACATCGCGCAGGTGACGACCGCGGTGGCCAACGGTGACCTCTCGCAGAAGGTGACCGTCGACGTCTCCGGCGAGATGCTTCAGCTGAAGAACACCGTGAACACCATGGTGGACCAGCTGTCCTCGTTCGCCGACCAGGTCACGCGGATGGCCAGGGACGTGGGCACCGAGGGCCGGCTGGGCGGCCAGGCCCGGGTGGACGGCGTCAGCGGCACCTGGAAGGAACTCACCGACTCCGTCAACTTCATGGCGGGGAACCTGACTTCACAGGTGCGGCAGATCGCGCAGGTGACGACGGCGGTCGCCCGTGGTGACCTGTCGCAGAAGATCGATGTGGACGCGCGCGGCGAGATCCTGGAGCTGAAGAACACCATCAACACGATGGTCGACCAGCTCTCCGCCTTCGCCGAGCAGGTCACCCGGGTCGCCCGGGAGGTCGGTACGGACGGGCGGCTGGGCGGCCAGGCGCAGGTGCCCGGTGTCGCGGGCGTCTGGCGCGATCTGACCGACTCCGTGAACGGCATGGCCGGCAACCTGACGGCCCAGGTCCGCAACATCGCGCAGGTCGCCACGGCGGTCGCGCGCGGTGACCTGTCGCAGAAGATCGACGTGGACGCCCGGGGCGAGATCCTGGAGCTGAAGAACACCCTGAACACGATGGTCGACCAGCTCTCCTCGTTCGCGGAGCAGGTCACCCGGGTCGCCCGCGAGGTGGGCACCGAGGGCATCCTGGGTGGCCAGGCCGAGGTGCAGGGCGTCAGCGGTACGTGGAAGGACCTCACCCAGTCCGTCAACTTCATGGCGAACAACCTGACCTCGCAGGTGCGCAACATCGCCGAGGTGACGACCGCGGTGGCTCGCGGTGACCTCTCGAAGAAGATCACCGTCGACGCCAAGGGCGAGATCCTCGAACTGGTCACGACCGTCAACACGATGGTCGACCAGCTGTCGTCGTTCGCCGAGCAGGTGACCCGGGTGGCCCGAGAGGTGGGCACCGAGGGCCAGTTGGGCGGCCAGGCACGGGTGCCGGGTGCCACCGGAATCTGGCTGGACCTCAGCGACAACGTGAACCTGATGGCCAACAACCTGACCATCCAGGTGCGCAACATCTCCCAGGTCTCGGCGGCCGTCGCCAACGGAGACCTGACCAAGAAGGTCACGGTCGAGGCGCGCGGCGAGGTCGCGCAGCTCGCCGACACGGTCAACACGATGGTCACCACGCTTTCGTCGTTCGCCGACGAGGTCACGCGGGTGGCCCGTGAGGTGGGCACCGACGGCATCCTGGGCGGCCAGGCCCGCGTCCCCGGCGTCGCCGGTACGTGGAAGGACCTCACCGAGTCCGTGAACTCGATGGCCAACAACCTCACCGGTCAGGTCCGCAACATCGCCATGGTCACCACCGCCATCGCCAAGGGTGATCTGACCAAGAAGATCGACATCGATGCGCGCGGCGAGATCCTCGCGCTGAAGACCACCATCAACACCATGGTCGATCAGCTGTCGTCCTTCGCCGAGCAGGTCACCAGGGTGGCCCGCGAGGTGGGTACGGAAGGCCAGCTGGGCGGTCAGGCGCAGGTGCGCGGGGTGGCCGGCACCTGGCGGGACCTGACCGAGTCGGTGAACGAGATGGCCGGGAACCTGACCCGTCAGGTGCGGGCCATCGCCGCGGTCGCCGCGGCGGTCACCCTCGGCGACCACAACGTCCGTATCGACGTCGATGCGGCCGGCGAGATCCTGGAGCTCCAGGACAACGTCAACACCATGATCTCCACGCTCCGGGAGACCACGCTCGCCAACGAGGAACAGGACTGGCTCAAGGGCAACCTGGCCCGGATCTCCGGTCTGATGCAGGGCCGCCGCGACCTCAAGGACGTCGCCACGCTCATCATGAGCGAGCTGTCGCCCGCGGTCTCCGCACAGCACGGCGCGTTCTTCCTCGCGGCGCAGCCCGACAGCCAGGAGATCGGCGCGGACGGCGGCGAGGCCGGTGCGTACGAGCTGCGGCTGATGGGCTCGTACGGCTACTCCATGGGCGGGATGCCGACGACCTTCAAACCGGGCGAGACGCTGATCGGCACGGCCGCGGAGGAGGGGCGCACGATTCTCGTGGAGAACGTCCCGTCCGGCTATCTCAAGATCGCCTCCGGGCTGGGCGAGGCGCCGCCGGCGAATGTGATCGTGCTGCCGGTGCTGTTCGAGGACAAGGTGCTCGGCGTCATCGAGCTGGCGTCCTTCCAGCCGTTCACCCAGATCCAGCGGGACTTCCTCAGCCAGATCGCCGAGATGATCGCGACCAGCGTCAACACCATCTCGGTGAACACCAAGACCGAGGTGCTGCTCAAGCAGTCGCAGGAGCTGACCGAGCAGCTCAAGGAGCGGTCGGCCGAGCTGGAGAGCCGGCAGAAGGCGCTGGAGCTGTCCAACTCCGAGCTGGAGGAGAAGGCCGAGCAACTGCGCGCGCAGAACCGCGACATCGAGGTGAAGAACACCGAGATCGAGGAGGCGCGGCAGGTCCTGGAGGAGCGCGCCGAGCAGCTCGCGGTCTCGATGCGCTACAAGTCGGAGTTCCTGGCGAACATGTCGCACGAGCTGCGCACACCGCTCAACTCCCTGCTGATTCTGGCCAAATTGCTGGCCGATAACGCCGAGGGGAATCTCTCCCCGAAGCAGGTCGAATTCGCCGAAACCATCCATGGCGCCGGTTCCGACCTGCTCCAGCTGATCAACGACATTCTCGACCTGTCCAAGGTCGAGGCCGGAAAGATGGACGTCAGCCCGACGCGGATCGCGCTGGTCCAGCTCGTCGACTACGTGGAGGCGACGTTCCGGCCGCTGACGGCGGAGAAGGGTCTCGACTTCTCGGTGCGGGTCTCCCCGGAGCTGCCGGCGACGCTGCACACCGACGAGCAGCGGCTGCTGCAGGTGCTGCGCAATCTGCTGTCCAACGCGGTGAAGTTCACCGACAGCGGCGCCGTCGAGCTGGTGATCCGGCCGGCCGGTGCGGACGTCCCGGTGGCCATCAGGGAGCAGCTGCTGGAACACGGTTCGCTGCGTGACCCGGACGCGGACATGATCGCCTTCTCGGTGACCGACACCGGAATCGGCATCGCGTCCAGCAAGATGCGGGTCATCTTCGAGGCGTTCAAGCAGGCGGACGGCACGACCAGCCGCAAGTACGGCGGTACCGGTCTGGGTCTGTCCATCAGCCGGGAGATCGCCCGGCTGTTGGGCGGCGAGATCCATGCCGCGAGCGAGCCCAACCGCGGCTCCACCTTCACGCTCTACCTGCCGCACAACCCGGGCGGGCTGCCGCCGCAGGGCTACCCGCAGCTGGTGGCCGGCGGGCTCGCGATGGACGCGGAGGCGCGCGAGACGGAGGCCGGGCAGCAGGAGGCCGAGGAGCAGCAGGAGCACGAGCAGGGCTCCGGGGGCAGCCTCAACCGGCGCCGCCGCCGGGCGATTTCGGGGACCCCGAGGCGCTTCGAGCTCTCCGGGCGGCAGCCGTCCGCGCCGGCCCCGCAGACACCGCCGGCGCCCCCGCAGCAGGCTCCGGCGCCGCAGGCCCCGCCGCAGCCCGCTGAGGAGCCCTGGCTCGGCAACGGCCAGGATCTGGTGGACCCGGCCTTCGAGGGCGGCTTCCACGGTGAGAAGGTGCTGATCGTCGATGACGACATCCGCAACGTCTTCGCACTCACCAGCGTCCTGGAGCAGCACGGGCTGTCGGTGCTGTACGCGGAGAACGGGCGCGAGGGCATCGAGGTGCTGGAGCAGCACGACGACATCGTGCTGGTCCTGATGGACATCATGATGCCGGAGATGGACGGGTACGCGACCACGGCGGCGATCCGCCGGATGCCGCAGTTCGCCGGGCTGCCCATCATCGCGCTGACCGCGAAGGCCATGAAGGGCGACCGGGAGAAGAGCATCGACTCCGGAGCCTCCGACTACGTGACCAAGCCGGTGGATACCGATCATCTGTTGTCGGTCATGGAGCAATGGATGCGGGCGGAGTGACGGAGCGTCCAGTATGGAGGCGAAAGGGGATCATCGCGTGCTGACTCAGTGTTGCCGCGGACGTGTGGAAGCGTGGGATACGGGGAACCTTCTGGTCCCTGTCTGCGTTTCTGCTTCGTGCACAGTGACATCGCGGTGACAGGGTGTGGCGACAGGCGGGGTGCAGCTACCATGACCGGCACAAGGACGGGCGGCGTGACGGAGTCGTCCCCTGGGGCGGCGTCCGGTTCGATGCCGGGGCGAGGAGGACGGGCCATGGTGCAGAAGGCCAAGATCCTCCTGGTCGATGACCGGCCGGAGAATCTGCTGGCGCTGGAGGCGATCCTCTCTGCGCTCGATCAGACACTGGTGCGGGCATCGTCCGGGGAGGAAGCGCTCAAAGCACTGCTCACGGACGATTTCGCGGTGATTCTGCTCGATGTGCAGATGCCGGGCATGGACGGGTTCGAGACCGCCGCGCACATCAAGCGGCGCGAGCGGACCCGCGACATCCCGATCATCTTCCTCACGGCGATCAATCACGGCCCGCATCACACCTTCCGCGGGTACGCGGCCGGCGCGGTGGACTACATCTCCAAGCCGTTCGACCCGTGGGTGCTGCGCGCCAAGGTCTCGGTGTTCGTCGAGCTGTACATGAAGAACTGCCAACTGCGGGAGCAGGCCTCCCTGCTGAGGCTCCAGCTGGAGGGCGGCCGGCCGAGCGCCGATGAGGCGCGGGAGTCCGCGGGGCTGCTCGCCGAGCTCTCCGCGCGGCTGGCCGCGGTCGAGGAGCAGGCCGAGGCGCTGTCCAAGCAGCTGGACGAGACCGCGGACGCGGCGGCGGTCGCCACGGCGGCGCATCTGGAGCGCAAACTGACCGGACTGCGCCGGGCGCTGGACGCCCTGGAGCCGGGTTCGGGCAGCGTTGCGGGGTGACTGACGCCCCTTCATGAGACGGGCGCGCGACACGTTCGGGTGAAGCGCCGTGCGCTCGTGTCATGCCTGCTTTCGCCTGTAATCTCGTCGCCATGGCCTCACGTACGTCCGGCAAGGGAACCCAGAGCACGGCGGGCCCCTCGAAGCAGCGCGCCGGACGGACCGCGGGCGCCGCCAAGAAGACCGCCGCGAAGAAAGCCCCCGCGAAGCCACCGGCCAAGAAAACCGCGGCCGCGAAGAAGGCACCGGCCAAGCGGGCCCCCGCCAAGAAGGCCGCCCCCAAACCGGCGCCGTCACCCACCGGCGGTGTCTACCGCCTCGCCCGTGCCTGCTGGCTGGGGCTCGCGCACGGTATCGGCGCGATGTTCCGCGGGGTCGGCCGCGGGGCGAAGAACCTCGATCCGGCGCACCGCAAGGACGGGCTGGCGTTGCTGTTGCTCGGACTGGCCCTGGTGATCGCGGGCGGCACCTGGTCCAACCTCAGCGGGCCGGTCGGCGATCTCGTCGAGCTGCTGGTGACCGGCGCGTTCGGGCGGCTCGATCTGGTCGTACCGATACTGCTGGCCGGCATCGCCGTACGCCTCATCCGGCACCCCGAGAAGCCGGAGGCCAACGGCCGGATCGTGATCGGGCTGTCCGCGCTGGTCGTCGGAGTCCTCGGACAGGTCGCGATGGCCTGCGGCTCACCGGGGCGGAACGAGGGACTCGCCGCCATACAGGACGCCGGCGGCTACCTCGGATGGGTCGCGTCCAAGCCGCTGATCTTCACCGTCGGGCAGACCCTGGCCGTCGCGCTGCTGGCGCTGCTGACCGTCTTCGGGCTGCTGGTGGTCACCGCGACGCCGGTGAACGCCATCCCGCAGCGGCTGCGGGCGCTCGGCATCCGGCTCGGCGTGGTGCACCCGGTGCCGGACGAGGCGGACCACTACGAGGTCGAGGACTACGCGGAGGAGTGGCGCGAGCAGCCCGCCCGCAGGCCGCGCCGCAGCGCCGCCGCACCGGCCGCGAACGACCCGGACGCCATAGAGGAGGCGGCCCTGGCCAAGCGGCGCCGGCCGCGCCGGGGCTCCGCACAGCCCGACCAGGACCGGCCGATGGACGCGGTGGATGTCGCCGCCGCGGCCGCCGCCGCGCTGGACGGTGCGGTGCTGCACGGCGTCCAGCCCTCACCGCTCGTGGCCGGCCTCAGCAGCAGCATCTCCGGGGAGCGCCGGGGCCGCGACGGCGAGGACACCGCGGGGGAGAGCGGTTCGGTGCCGGCCGCCCGCGGCGCCGAGCCGGAGCCGTCCGCGTCCGAGCGCACCTCCGCCGTGCCGGACTTCACCAAGGCCCCGCCGGAGCCCTCCGGCGACCTGCCGGCGCGTGCCGAGCAGCTCCAGCTGTCCGGCGACATCACCTACTCGCTGCCCTCGCTGGAGCTGCTCTCGCGGGGCGGCCCCGGCAAGACCCGCAGCGCCGCGAACGACGCCATAGTGACCGCGCTGACCACGGTCTTCCAGGAGTTCAAGGTCGATGCCGCGGTCACCGGCTTCACCCGCGGCCCGACGGTCACCCGCTATGAGGTCGAGCTCGGCCCGGCCGTCAAGGTCGAGAAGATCACCGCGCTGGCCAAGAACATCGCCTATGCGGTGGCCAGCCCCGACGTCCGCATCATCAGCCCGATCCCCGGTAAGTCCGCGGTCGGCATCGAGATCCCCAACACCGACCGGGAGATGGTCAACCTCGGCGATGTGCTGCGGCTGGCCGACTCCGCGGGCGACGAGCACCCGATGCTGGTGGCGCTCGGCAAGGACGTCGAGGGCGGCTACGTCATGGCCAACCTGACGAAGATGCCGCATGTGCTCGTGGCCGGCGCCACCGGCTCCGGCAAGTCCTCCTGCATCAACTGTCTGATCACCTCGGTCATGGTGCGGGCCACGCCGGAGGACGTCCGGATGGTGCTGGTCGACCCCAAGCGGGTCGAGCTGACCGCGTACGAGGGCATCCCGCACCTGATCACGCCGATCATCACCAACCCCAAGCGGGCCGCCGAGGCGCTGCAGTGGGTGGTGCGCGAGATGGATCTGCGCTACGACGACCTGGCGGCCTACGGCTTCCGGCACATCGACGACTTCAACGAGGCGGTGCGCAGCGGCAAGGTCAGCCCGCCCGAGGGCAGCGAGCGGGAGCTGGCGCCGTACCCGTACCTGCTGGTGATCGTGGACGAGCTGGCGGACCTGATGATGGTCGCGCCGCGGGACGTGGAGGACGCGATCGTCCGCATCACCCAGCTCGCCCGCGCGGCCGGCATCCACCTGGTGCTCGCCACCCAGCGCCCGTCCGTCGATGTGGTCACCGGCCTGATCAAGGCCAATGTGCCCTCCCGGCTCGCGTTCGCCACCTCCTCGCTCGCCGACAGCCGGGTCATCCTGGACCAGCCGGGCGCCGAGAAGCTGATCGGCAAGGGCGACGGGCTGTTCCTGCCGATGGGGGCCAACAAGCCGGTGCGGATGCAGGGCGCGTTCGTGACCGAGGCGGAGGTCGCGGCGGTCGTCCAGCACTGCAAGGACCAGATGGCGCCCGTCTTCCGCGACGACGTCACGGTGGGCAGCAAGCAGAAGAAGGAGATCGACGAGGAGATCGGCGACGACCTCGATCTGCTGTGTCAGGCCGCTGAGCTGGTGGTTTCCACCCAGTTCGGGTCGACGTCGATGCTCCAGCGCAAGCTGCGGGTGGGCTTCGCCAAGGCCGGGCGGCTGATGGACCTGATGGAGTCGCGGAATGTCGTCGGGCCGAGCGAGGGGTCAAAGGCTCGTGACGTTCTTGTGAAGCCTGACGAGCTGGACGGAGTGCTGGCGGTGATCCGGGGGGAGGCTACGGAGTAGCACAGACATCCGGGCCATCCGAACGACAGAAGAAGGCAACCGTTTCTCCTGCCGATACGTCAAGTTGAGGGAGATGAGGGAACGATGCTTCACCATCGAGACCATCGAACCCCGGGGCATCGCCGACGGCGTTCCGATGGCGTACAAAGTCCGCTCTCCCGCTTGCCCGACCCTTTCGCTCCACCCCTAGACTGAACTTCCAGCAGGTGGCTACACGCTCGAAAGGCGCCCCCGTGTCCATCGGCAACTCCCCCGAAGCAGACCGGCCTTCCGTCGGTGCTGCCCTCCAGAAGGCCCGTATCGGAGCGGGACTGACCGTCGAAGAGGTCAGTACGACGACACGGGTGCGTATCCCCATCGTGCAGGCGATCGAGCAGGACGACTTCTCCCGCTGTGGGGGCGACGTCTACGCCCGGGGGCACATCCGGGCGCTCGCGCGCGCCGTATCGCTCGATCCCCGACCCCTGATCGACCAGTTCGACGCCGAGCACGGCGGCCGGCCCGAGCCGACCCCCGCCGCGCCGCTCTACGAGGCCGAACGCATCCGCTCCGAGCCGCGCCGCCCCAACTGGACCGCGGCGATGGTCGCGGCGATCGTCGCCGTGGCCGGCTTCGCGGGCTTCACGTTCTTCACGGGCGGCGACAAGAGCGACGGCGGCCCGGTCGCGGCCGGTGACGCCCATGCGAAGGCGCCGGCGCCGACCCGCCACCCCTCCACGATCAAGCCGCCCGTCAAGCCCGACCCCTCCGAAAGCGCGGTCGCCGGGCTGCCCAAGGACAAGGTCACGATCAAGGTGACCGCCCGCGACGGCCAGAGCTGGATCTCCGCCAAGGACGCGAGCGGCAAGCTCCTGGAGGACGGTCTGCTCAAGCAGGGCGAGTCCAAGACCATCACCGACAAGAAGCGGATCGACCTGGTCCTCGGTAACGCCGGAGCCGTGCAGCTGTACGTCAACGGCAAGGAGGTCAAGCAGGTCGGCGAGAAGGGCACCGTGGAGCGGCTCAGCTACACGCCGGGGGACCCCCAGGCGGGCTGATCGCCCTTCCCGGCGGGCGTCCGCCGCCAGGCCCCGGGGACCGGGAGCGGCGGCGGAGACCTGCGCGCCAAGGGGGTGGTCGGGACAAAGTAGGCTGAGCCCTATGCCCGAACGCCGTACCGTCGCCCTTGTCACCCTTGGCTGCGCCCGTAACGAGGTGGACTCGGAGGAGCTCGCAGGCCGCCTGGCAGCGGACGGCTGGGAGCTCGTCGAGGAAGCTGCCGATGCCGATGTCGCCGTCGTCAACACCTGTGGTTTCGTCGAGGCCGCCAAGAAGGACTCCGTCGATGCCCTGCTGGAAGCCAACGATCTGAAGGATCACGGCAGAACCCAGGCCGTGGTGGCCGTCGGCTGCATGGCCGAGCGCTACGGCAAGGAGCTCGCCGAAGCGCTGCCCGAGGCCGACGGGGTGCTCGGGTTCGACGACTACAGCGACATCTCCGGCCGGCTGCAGACCATCCTGAGCGGCGGAAACGTCGAGGCGCACGCGCCGCGCGACCGCCGCAAGCTGCTGCCGATCAGCCCGGCCGAACGCCAGGACGCCGCCGCGGTCGCGCTGCCCGGCCACGCCCAGACCGGCTCCGACGAGCCGGCTCCCCCGGCGGGTCCGCCCGAGGATCTGCCGGAGGGCATCGCGCCCGCCTCCGGACCGCGTGCGCCGCTGCGCCGCCGCCTGGACGCAAGCCCCGTCGCCTCGGTGAAGCTGGCCTCCGGCTGCGACCGCCGCTGCTCGTTCTGCGCGATCCCGTCCTTCCGCGGCTCGTTCATCTCCCGCCGCCCCTCGGACGTCCTCGGGGAGACCCGCTGGCTGGCCGGGCAGGGCGTCAAGGAGATCATGCTGGTCTCCGAGAACAACACTTCCTACGGCAAGGACCTCGGCGACATCCGCCTGCTGGAGACGCTGCTGCCGGAGCTGGCGGCCGTCGACGGCATCGAGCGGATCCGGGTCAGTTACCTCCAGCCCGCGGAGATGCGCCCCGGTCTGATCGACGTGCTGACCGGCACCGACAAGGTGGCGCCCTACTTCGATCTGTCCTTCCAGCACTCGGCGCCCGGTGTGCTGCGGGCGATGCGGCGCTTCGGCGGCACCGACAGTTTCCTGGCGCTGCTGGAGACGATTCGTACCAAGGCGCCGCAGGCCGGTGCCCGCTCCAACTTCATCGTCGGCTTCCCCGGCGAGAGCGAGAGCGACCTTGAGGAGCTGGAGCGCTTCATCACCGAGGCCCGGCTCGACGCCATCGGCGTCTTCGGCTACTCCGACGAGGACGGCACCGAGGCCGCCTCGTACGAGGAGAAGGTCGACCCGGACGTGGTCGCGGAGCGGCTGGCGCGGGTGTCGCGGCTGGCCGAGGAGCTGACCGCGCAGCGCGCCGAGGAGCGGATCGGCGAGACGGTGCGGGTGCTGGTCGACCGGACCGACGACGAGGAGGGGGTCGTCGGGCGGGCCGCGCACCAGGCTCCGGAGACCGACGGCGTCACCCTGCTGTCGACCGGCCGGGAACTGGAGCCCGGTCGTATGGTCGAAGCAAAGGTGGTCGCGAGCGAGGGCGTGGACCTCATCGCTGAGGTGCTGTCGGTGGAGGGCACGGGGTGTACCGAGGAGGCGGGCAGATGACCGGAGTCCCGGCATCCGCAGCTGGTGGGCCGCGCACGGCGCCGGTCGTCCGGCAGGCCGGGCTGTGGAACATCGCCAACGTCCTGACGATGCTGCGGCTGGTGCTGGTCCCGGCCTTCGTGCTGCTGCTGATGCACGACGACGGTAAGGATCCGGTCTGGCGCGTCTTCGCCTGGGCCGCGTTCGCCGTCGCCATGATCACCGACGTGTTCGACGGACATCTGGCGCGGGCGTACAACCTGGTCACCGACTTCGGCAAGATCGCCGACCCGATCGCGGACAAGGCGATCATGGGTGCTGCGTTGATCTGTCTGTCGGTGCTGGGTGATCTGCCCTGGTGGGTGACCGGCGTGATCCTCTTCCGGGAGCTCGGCATCACGCTGATGCGGTTCTGGGTGATCAAGCACGGTGTCATTCCGGCCAGTCGTGGCGGCAAAATCAAGACATTGGCGCAGGGCACCGCGGTCGGGATGTACGTCCTCGTGCTGACCGGTCCGCTGGCCACCTTCCGCTGGTGGGTGATGGCCGTGGCGGTGGTGCTGACCGTCGCCACCGGACTCGACTACGTCCGGCAGGCCGTGATGCTGCGCCGGGCCGGGCTGGCCCGGGAGCGGGCGGCGCGCGCCGAGCAGGACGCGGCCCGGTGAGCGGGCCGGGTTCGGCCGCCGCCGGGGCACTGGAGCTGCTCGCCGGACGGGGCCAGAGCCTGGCCGTGGCCGAATCGCTGACCGGGGGACTGGTGGCGGGCGCGCTGACCGCCGTCCCGGGGGCCTCGCGGGTCGTCCGGGGCTCGGTCACCGCGTATGCGACCGAGGTCAAACGGGATGTGCTGGGGGTGGACGGCGCCCTGCTGGCCGCGCGCGGAGCCGTGGACGGCGAGGTCGTCCGGCAGATGGCGAACGGCGCGCGGCGGGTGCTGGGCGCCGACTGGGGCCTGGCGACCACGGGGGTGGCCGGTCCCGATCCGCAGGACGGGCATCCGGTGGGGACCGTTTTCGTGGCGGTCCAGGGGCCGGACGGTGCCGGATCGGTGCGCCGGCTGTCGCTGGCGGGGGATCGCGACCGGATCCGCCAGGACACCATTCGCGCCGTGCTCGCACTGTTGTTGAGCGAACTGACAGAAAATACGCGGGCACAGGATACGGAACAACACGGGGGGAATGGATGTTTGCAGCCCTGAGTGAACACGTACTTGCGCCCGGCACTGGTACCGCCCGAGGCGGTACGGTGGGGCGAGAAGGATCCGGATCCGAGGTCCGAGGAGGGAGCCAGCGATGATTCTGCTTCGTCGCCTGCTGGGTGACGTGCTGCGCCGACAGCGTCAGCGCCAGGGCCGAACCCTGCGCGAGGTCTCTTCCTCCGCCCGGGTATCGCTCGGCTATTTGTCCGAGGTGGAGAGGGGGCAGAAGGAGGCTTCCTCCGAGCTGCTCTCGTCGATCTGTGACGCGCTGGACGTGCGCATGTCCGAGCTCATGCGGGAGGTCAGCGACGAGCTGGCACTCGCCGAGCTGGCAGCGTCCGCGGCCGCGAGCGACCCGGTGCCCGCACCGGTACGGCCGAAGCTCAATTCGGTGTCCGTCACGTCCCTGGCCGGTGTGCCCGAGGACCGTGTGACCATCAAGTCCCCGGCAGACGTCGTGGATGTCGTCGCGGCCTGACACCCCTGTTCGTACGCATCGAAGCCCCGGCGGGCAGCGGCCTGCCGGGGCTTCGTGCTGCCCGCGCGGGGCGGGTGCGCGGCCTGCCGGGCCGCCGGTGGGTGCTCGGGCGGACCGTTCGGGCAGCTCGGAACGGGCGATTCATTTGTACGATGGCTAAATCGGATAAATCGCCCGAACAGGAGTATCTGGATGTCTGTAGTCAAGAGCACACTGTCCGACGCGGACCGCGCCATCGTCGGCAACGCCCTGCAGGGAGCGCTCGTCGACCTGGTGGATCTCTCCCTCGTCGCGAAGCAGGTGCACTGGAACGTCATCGGCGCACGCTTCCGCTCCGTACATCTCCAGCTCGACGAGGTGGTCGCCAGCGGACGGCAGCACGCCGACACGGTGGCCGAGCGGGCGGCGGCGATCGGGGTGTCCCCGGACGGGCGGGCGGCGACCGTGGCCAAGACCAGTGGCATCGGCGAGGTCCAGGACGGCTGGATCAAGGACGGCGATGTGGTGCGGGCGATGGTGGACGCGCTGGGCGCGGTCATCGGCCGGATGCGGGAGCGGATCATCGCCACCGCGGACCCGGACCCGGTCAGCCAGGACATCCTCATCGGGCTGACCGCCGACTTGGAGAAGCACCACTGGATGTTCCAGGCCGAGGCCCAGTGACGGTGGTGCGCTGAGGCTCCGGCCCCTGGGTGCGCCGTCCGGGAGCAGCGGCTTCGGGGCCCCTTCCGGGGCTTGTGGGACCGCCCGCGCGCCGGAAAAGCCCCGGTGCGCCCTCCCGCCCGGCGGCGGGACCCGTCTAGCGTCGGCCGGAGGAGGCAGCCATGGGGTGGCGTGACGTCGCGGGTCGCGGTCCGGCCGGACGGCGCCCGCGCACCGTACCGGGGCGCTGGATATCCGGAGTCGTCGTCGGGGGGCTGTGGTGGTGGGCCGCGGTCCGGCTGGTGGTGTGGCCGCAGTCGGCGGGGGTGATCGAAGGAGCCGTCGTGCTGGGCGGCTGGGGGCTCAGCCTGCTGCCGGTGCACTGCGTTCCGCGGACGGACCGGAGTGACGGAGCCTGTCGGCGGGCGCTGGAGCGGGCGGCCCGGCGGGTCCGGGAGCATCGGGCGGCGGGCCCGGGGGCGCTCACCAGGGCATGGCGACGCCGCCGTGCGGGCGGAGGATCTGGCCGGTCATGAAGGACGAGGCGTCCGGCACCAGATGCAGCACGGTGTGGGCGACGTCCTCCGGCTCTCCCGCCCTCCCCAGCGGTGACATCCGGATCGTCGGCCCCTCCGCCTGCCCGCAGTGGACGGTGGTGCCGGCCGCGGCGAGGGGGGTGGCGATGGCGCGGCCGATGCCTCCCACGCTGCCCGAAGGGCGTGGGAGGTGACCCCAGCCGCGCCGGTGACGCGCGGTGCGGCCCGTGAGGTCGTACGCCGGGAGAGGCCTGGTGTGAGGGCAGGCAGGGGCCTGACGGACCGTCAATCGGGCTGCGGGAGGTAGCCGCGTCAGCCCGCGGGGCGGCTGCCCGGTGGGGCCGGCTGGCAGATGGGGCACCAGTAGGTCACGCGGTCCTCGGCGGTGGGGTCCTGGTCGGCGGAGCGGACCGCGGTGCCGCAGCGCAGGCAGGGGCGGCCGGCCCGGCCGTAGACCCACAGTCGTCGGTCGGGGCGGGCGCTGGACGTGGTGACCCGGGCGGGGCGCCGCTTGTTGGCCTCCAGGAGCTTCTTGGCGAGCGTCGGCACGCGCTCCGGCCGGGGGAGTGCGCCCAGGGGGAGCCAGGGCGAGGCACGCAGCAGGAAGCACAGCTCGGATTTGTAGACATTGCCGATTCCGGCGAGATTGCGCTGGTCGAGCAGGGCCTCGCCGAGCGGGCGCTCCGGGGTGGCGAGCAGGCGGCGCAGGGCTTCGGCGGGGTCCCAGTCCGGGCCGAGGAGATCGGGGCCCAGGTGGCCGACGACCCGGGACTCGTCGGCGGTGCGCAGCAGATCGAGCACGGGAAGGCGGTAGCCGACGGCGGTGTGGTCCGCGGTGCCGAGGACCGCCCTGATCTGGTGGGCGGGGCCGCCGTGCCAGCGCTCGGCCGGGGCGTAGATCTGCCATGCGCCGTCCATCCGCAGATGGGAGTGGAGGGTGAGTCCGCCCTCGAAGCGGGTGAGGAGGTGCTTGCCGCGCGGGGTGACGTCCAATACCTCGCGGCCGGTCAGGTCCACCGTGGCCAGCTGGGGGACGCGCAGATCGCAGCGGGTCAGCGGGCCGGTGGTCAGCGCCTCGTGGAGCCGCTGGGCCAGGCGCCAGACCGTGTCACCTTCGGGCATGCCCCCATCATGCCGGGAGCCGGGAGCCGGGAGCCGGGAGCCGGGAGCCGGGAGCCCTCGGCGCGGGGCGCCGAGGTCGGGTGGGGCGGGCGTGACGGCCCGGCGTCAGCCGCGCAGGCGCAGTCCCCGGGGGGTCGGGTGGAAACCGGCGGTCTCCAGGGTGACGGCGAAGGGGGAGGTGAGGGCCGCGGTGCCGTTGATGCGTTCGGTGGTGAGGGTGCCCACGGCGCCGGCGCGGGCGGCATCGGTGAGCGCCTCGACGGCGAGCCGGAGGCGGGGGTCCGTGGCAGCCCGGTCCGGCCCGGGGCCCAGCGGCCACATGAGCAGGGTCTTGCCGCCGCGCTCCATGTAGAGCGTCAGCTCGCCGTCGACGAGGACGACCAGGGAGCCCGCCTTGCGGCCCGGCTTGTGGGTCGACCCCTCGGGCGGCTCGGGCCAGGGGAGGGCGGCGCCGTAGGCGTTGGCGGGGTCGGCGGCGGCCAGGACGACGGCGCGTTGCGGCCCGTCGCGCCGGGAAGAGGCCGGGCCGCCGTCCGGCAGCGCGTCCTCGGCCGTGCGCTCCCGCCGGGTGCTGACCGCGCGCAGCCGGTCCACCGCGCCGTCCATCGCGAACTGGGCGGCGCCCAGCCCCTCCACCACATAGCCGCGGCGCGCCTGACCGGACTCCTCGAAGGCGGCCAGCACCCGGTACGCGGCGGAGAACCCGCCCTCGACACCCTCGGCGGCGACCGCGCCTCGGGTGACGATGCCGTGCCGGTCCAGGAGGGCGCGGGCCAGGGCATGGGCGCGGTGGGTGGGGTCCGGCTCGGCGGCGGGCAGCAGCGACCAGCGGCCGCCCACCGTCGGCGGACCGGAGCGGGAGGCGGTGGGCCGGCCGCCGCGCCCTCCCGCCGCCGCGGTCAGGGAGCCGTACCGGCCCCGGGGCACGGCGCGGCGGGCGCGATGGGCGGTCGATCCCGCCGTACGGCCCGAGCCGAGGAGGGCGCGCAGCGGGGCGAGGGTGTCATTGGTCAGCCGGCCCGACCAGGCCAGCTCCCAGAGCGCGTCGGCCAGTTGCGGATCGGTGGCGTCCGGGTGGGTGGTGGCGCGGACCTGGTCGGCGAGCTGGCGGAAGAACAGGCCGTATCCGGGGGCGAGAGCGGTCAGCAACGACTCGTGCAGCGCGGTCATTTCCAGCGGGAGCGGCGGCGGGAGCAGCAGCGGGGCGGAGTCGGCGAGATGGAGCGAGAGCCAGCCGTCCTTGCCGGGGAGCGCACCGGCGCCGGCCCACAACACCTCGCCGGTGGCGGTGAGTTCGTCCAGCAGGGCGGGGGAGTAGCCGCCGACGCGGGACGGCAGCACCAGCTTCTCCAGGGCGGAGGCGGGCACCGGAGCGCCCTGGAGCTGCTCGACGGCGCGCACCAGGCCGTCGATGCCGCGCAGTCCGTGCGAGGCGCCGCCGGGCGCGGCGGGGGTACCGCCGGCGGTTGCCGGGCGGGGTGCGCCGACGTGCTGCCACTGGGGGAGGAAGGCGGCGAGCGCGGCGGGCGGTACCGGCTCCAGCTCCTCGCGCAGCGCGGCGAGGGAGCGGCGGCGCAGCCGGCGCAGCACCTGGGCGTCACACCACTCCTGGCCGATGCCTGCGGGATGGAACTCGCCCTGGACCACCCGCCCGGCGGCGGCGAGGCGCTGCAGCGCGCCGTCGGTGACGGCGGTGCCGAGGCCGAAGCGGGCGGCGGCCTGCTCGGAGGTGAACGGGCCGTGGGTGCGGGCATAACGGGACAGCAGATCGCCGAGCGGGTCCTTGACCGGTTCGGTGAACGACTCCGGGACACCGACCGGCAGCGCCGTGCCCAGCGCGTCCCGGAGCCGGCCGGCGTCCTCGACAGCGGCCCAGTGGTCGGCGCCGGCGATCCGCAGGCAGAGGGCGCGGCGGGCGGCGGCCAGCTCCCGGGGCCAGGCCGGGTCCGCGCCGCGCTCGGCCAGCTCGGCGTCGGTCAGCGGCCCCAGCAGCCGCAGGACGTCGGCGACGCCCTCGACGTCCTTGACCCGCCGGTCGTCCGTACGCCACTGCAGCTCCCGCTCCAGCTCGGCCAGCACCTCGGCGTCCAGCAGCTCGCGCAGCTCCGCCTGGCCGAGCAGCTCGGCGAGCAGCCGGGAGTCCAGGGAGAGCGCCGCGGCGCGGCGCTCGGCGAGCGGGGAGTCGCCCTCGTACAGGAACTGGGCGACATAGCCGAAGAGCAGGGAGCGGGCGAACGGGGACGGCTCGGGGGTGGTGACCTCCACGAGGCGGACCCGGCGGGCCTCGATGTCCCCCATCAGCTCCGTCAGGCCCGGGACGTCGAAGACGTCCTGGAGGCATTCGCGGACGGCTTCCAGCACGATCGGGAAGGAGCCGAACTCGCTTGCCACCTGGAGGAGCTGGGCGGCCCGCTGGCGCTGCTGCCACAGCGGGGTGCGCTTGCCGGGGCTGCGCCGCGGCAGCAGCAGGGCCCGGGCGGCGCACTCCCGGAACCGGGAGGCGAACAGCGCCGAGCCGCCGACCTGGTCCGTGACGAGCTGGTCGACCTCGCCCTGCTCGAAGGCGACATCGGCGGCCCCCACGGGGGACTGCTCGGGGTCGTACTCGGCGCCGCGGGCGAGCGGGCCGGCGGACGGGTCGAAGCCGCTGTCGCCGTCGAGGAGATCGAGGCCCATCAGATCGGCGTCGGGCAGCCGCAGCACGATGCCGTCGTCGGCATGCATCACCTGGGCGTCCAGGCCGTGGCGCTCCGCGAGGCGGGCACCGAGGGCCAGTGCCCACGGGGCGTGGACCTGCGCGCCGAACGGGGAGTGGATGACCACCCGCCAGTCGCCGAGCTCGTCGCGGAACCGCTCCACGACGATCGTGCGGTCATCGGGGACATGGCCGCAGGCCTGCTTCTGCTCGGCGAGATAGCTCAGCACGTTGGACACCGCCCAGTCGTCCAGCCCGGCCGCGGACAGCCGGGCTGCGGCGTCCTCCTCCGCGAGCGAGCCGATCTCGCGGAGGAACGCTCCGAGCGCACGGCCCAGTTCCAGGGGGCGGCCCAGCTGGTCGCCCTTCCAGAACGGCAGCCGCCCCGGCACCCCGGGGGCGGGGGTGACCAGCACCCGGTCGCGGGTGATGTCCTCGATGCGCCAGGACGTCGTGCCGAGCGTGAAGACATCGCCGACGCGGGACTCGTAGACCATCTCCTCGTCGAGCTCTCCCACCCGTCGCCCGCCGCCACCCTTGCCGGAGTCGCCACCCGCCAGGAACACCCCGAACAGGCCGCGGTCGGGGATCGTGCCGCCGGAGGTGACGGCCAGCCGCTGGGCCCCCGGGCGGCCCGTGACGGTGTGCGCGACGCGGTCCCACACCAGACGCGGCCGCAGCTCGGCGAACGCATCGGAGGGATAGCGGCCGGCCAGCATGTCCAGTACGGCCGTGAACGCCGACTCGGGCAGGGCGGCGAACGGGGCGGCCCGCCGGACCAGGGACAGCAGCTCCTCGATGTCCCAGGTGTCCATCGCGGCCATGGCGACGAGCTGCTGGGCGAGGACGTCCAGCGGATTGGCCGGCACCCGCAGCGCCTCGATGGCGCCGGTCCGCATCCGCTCGGTGACCACGGCGGCCTGCACCAGATCGCCGCGGTACTTGGGGAAGACGATGCCGGTCGAGACCGCGCCGACCTGATGCCCGGCCCGCCCGACGCGCTGCAACCCTGACGCGACCGACGGCGGCGACTCCACCTGGACGACCAGATCGACCGCGCCCATGTCGATGCCCAGCTCCAGACTGGAGGTGGCGACCACGGCCGGCAGCCGGCCCGCCTTCAAGTCCTCCTCCACCTGGGCGCGTTGCTCCTTGGAGACGGAGCCGTGGTGGGCGCGGGCCAGCAGCGCCGGCGCGCCCTTGGCCGCACCGGCCTCGGCCATCAGCTCAGCGGGGGAGTGGTGCTCGGGCAGCGCCTCACCGGTCCGGCGTTCGTAGGCGATCTCGTTGAGGCGGTTGCACAGCCGCTCCGCCAGCCGGCGGGAGTTGGCGAAGACGATCGTGGAGCGATGGGCCTGGACGAGGTCGGCGATCTTCTCCTCGACCTGCGGCCAGATGGACGGCTTCTCCCCGGTCTCGCCCTCCTGGACGGGCGAGCCGCCCAGCTCGCCCATGTCCTCCACCGGGACGACCACCGAGAGGTCGAAGCGCTTCCCGGACAGCGGCTGGACGATCTCCACCCGGCGCCGCGGCGACAGATAGCGGGCCACCTCCTCCACCGGACGGACCGTCGCCGACAGCCCGATCCGCCGGGCCGGGCGGTCCAGCAGCTCGTCCAGCCGCTCCAGGGACAGCGCCAGATGCGCGCCGCGCTTCGTGCCGGCCACGGCATGGACCTCGTCCACGATCACCGTCTCGACACCTGCCAGCGCCTCCCGGGCCGAGGAGGTCAGCATCAGGAACAGGGACTCGGGGGTCGTGATCAGGATGTCCGGCGGGCGGTTGGCGAGCGCCCGGCGCTCGGCGGGCGGGGTGTCCCCGGAGCGGATGCCGACCGTGACGTCCGGCTCCGGCAGCCCGAGGCGGACCGACTCCTGGCGGATGCCCGTCAGCGGACTGCGCAGATTGCGCTCGACATCGACGGCCAGCGCCTTCAGCGGGGAGACGTACAGCACCCGGCAGCGCTTCTTCGGCTCGGCGGGCGGGGGAGCGCTCGCCAGCGCGTCCAGCGACGCCAGGAAGGCGGCGAGCGTCTTGCCGGAACCCGTCGGCGCCACCACGAGGACATCGGAGCCGGCGCCGATCGCCCGCCAGGCACCCTCCTGCGCGGCCGTCGGCGCGCTGAACGCACCGGCGAACCAGCCGCGGGTCGCGGGGGAGAACGAGTCGAGCGCTGCCTTCGCCATGTCCCCCATCGTGCACCGGACCACTGACAACGCGGTCCCCGCGCGCCGCCCGCCGCCGGGCCTCCCCGGCCGTCCACGCCTCGGACGCACGGGCCCGCGGCCGCGCGGCGGACGCAGAATGGCGGCATGGTCATGTTCGGCGGGGAGAGCGCGGCCGACGGCGGGCCCGGCGCGGCCGCCGTGCCGCGGGCGCGCGGCGAATGGGCGCGCCACTGGCGCTACGACGGGCTGCCCGGCCTCGACCTGCTGCGCGCCCGCTACGTCCGGCACTCCTTCCCCCGCCACGCCCACGACGGCTATGTGGTCTGCGCGGTGACCTCCGGCATCGAGGAGGTCGGGCTCCGGCAGGGCACCGTCCGGGCCGGCCACGGCGGCATCATCATGATCAACCCGGAGGTCGCGCACACCGCCCGCGCGGGCGCCCCGGAGGGCTGGACCTACGCCACGCTCTACCCCTCCCACGAGGTCGTCGCGGAGATCGCCGAGGAGACCACGACGCTGCGCGGCACCCCCGGGTTCGACCGGACGACCGCCGACAACCCGCAGCTCGGCCGCCTGATCACCGAAATCCACCGGGCCGCCGAGACCGGCAACGCGCTGGCCGCCGACAGCCTGCTGCGGATCGTCGTGGCCCGGCTGCTGCGCCACTACGGAGGCCCGCTCCCGGTGCGTACGCCCCGCACGGCGGGCGCCCGCACCGCCGCCCGCGCCCGCGCAGTCCTGGAGGAGCGGATGACCGACCCGCCCTCCCTGGAGCGGCTGGCACAGGAACTCGGTACCGGCCCGTTCGCACTGCTGCGGGCCTTCAAGGAGGCCTACGGCATGCCGCCGCACACCTGGCTCACCGACGCCCGGGTGCGCCGGGCCCGCACACTCCTGGAGGCCGGCCGCACCCCCTCCGACACGGCCGTCGCCGTCGGCTTCAGCGACCAGCCGCACCTGAACCGGCACTTCACCCGGATCGTCGGTGTACCGCCCGGCGCGTACCGGCGGGAGCGGCACTCTTAGGGCGCCTCTCCGCGGGCTCGCGGCGTCCGGCACGCGTGCCCGGTACGGGCCGCAGGCACCGGGCGCAAGAACGTACAAGACCCGCGAGGGCCCCGGACCGTACGGTCCGGGACGTGGCAGAACAGACATCGATACCCACCACGGAGCGGGCCGCGCCACCGCCGTCCGCTCCGCCCGCAGCACCCGTTCCACCCGCGACGTCCGACGCCGCCGTCATCAGGGACGCGCTCGGCGTCGGCGTCGCCGTCGGCCTTTCCGGATTCGCCTTCGGCGTGACGTCGGCCGGCGTGGGGCTCAGCCTCCTCCAGACCTGCGCGCTCAGCCTGCTGGTGTTCACCGGCGCCTCACAGTTCGCCCTGGTGGGCGCGCTGGCGGCGGGCGGCAACCCGCTCACCGCCGCGGCCGGCGCGTTCTTCCTGGGCGTCCGCAACGCCTTCTACGGGCTGCGACTGTCCGCGGTCCTCGGGTACCGGGCCACCGTCAAGCCCTTCGCCGCCCACTGGGTCATCGACGAGACCTCGGCCGTCGCCCTGGCCCAGCGCGACCGGCGCACCGCCCGTCTGGGCTTCACCGTCACGGGGCTGACCCTCTACGCCCTGTGGAACCTCACCACCCTCGTCGGTGCCCTGGGCGCCGCGGCGCTCGGTGACACCGAGGCCTGGGGCCTGGACGCGGCCGGCCCCGCCGTCTTTCTGGCACTGCTCGCGCCGATGCTCAAGGAGACCGAGGAACGGGTCGCGGCCGGTCTCGCCGTGGTGCTGGTCATGGTGACGCTGCCGCTGCTGCCCACCGGCGTACCGGTACTGGTCTCGGCGCTCGCCGCACCCGCGGTGCTCGCCGTACAGGGGCGCCGCGGGCGGGCGGCGGAAGCCGGGACGGTGCCGGAGCAGGCCGCCGTCCCGGAGGGCGCCGCAGGGCCGCCCGCGCTCCCGGACGGAACCCCCGGACGCCGCACCGCCACCGAGGAGGACCGGGCATGAGCGCCTGGATCGCGATCGCCGTCACCGCCGTCGGCTGCTACCTGGTGAAGTACCTCGGTCTGGCGGCGCCCGCCGGTCTCCTGGAGCGCCCGCTCGTCAAGCGGCTGGCCGCGCTGCTGCCGGTGGCCCTGCTGGCCGCGCTCACCGCCCAGCAGACCTTCAGCGACGGCCACCACCTGATGCTCGACGCCAGGGCCGCAGGGGTGGCCGCCGCGGCCGTCGCGCTCGTCCTGCGGGCGCCGTTCCTCCTGGTCATCGGCGTCGCTGTAGTGGTCACCGCGGGAGTGCGGGCCCTCGGGGGGTGAGCTTCGGGGCGGCCGCCCTAGAGGGAACGCCCGTAGGCCCGGAGGGTCCGCAGCGCCTTGAGCGTCACCATCGGGCGGCTCTCCAGCGCCGTGCCGGGCGCCCACACCCTCCAGTTGACCGGCCAGCCGCCGTCCTCCGCCTGGAGCGTGACGAGGTGGTCCAGCGCCCGCTCCATCTCCGCGTCGGTGAACCAGTCGCGGGCCAGCGAGCCGGGCGCGGGCGCGAAGTCGTACGCCAGGTGGTGTTCCCCGGGGGCGTACCCCGGCGCCACCGGGACGTCCGCGGCCTGCTCCGGGGCCAGCAGCACCAGACGGCGGTCCCGTACGAGCCGGCCGAGCCGCTGCGCCGCCGCGGCGGCCCGCGGCCGGTCCGGGGCGCCGTCCAGGAAGGCCACCGCCGCCTCGACCTCGTACGGGTGGGTGTCCTCCATCGACTCCACGGCCGCCCAGCAGTAGTCCGTCGCCCGGAACAGCCAGGCGTGCCAGACCTCGTTGCGGTGCAGGACACCCACCACCGGACCGGTGGCCAGGAGGGCGCTCGGTGGATCGTCGACGACCGGGATCCAGGGCGCGGCCGGATAGCCGCGCTGTGAGGGGTGCAGCGCGGGCAGCGCGCCCTCCGGGGTGGAGATCTTCGTCAGATAGCGGCAGATCCGCTCCACCTGGCGGCCGTCGCACCGCCCGATCAGATCGAGGACCTTCAGGGCGTGCGCGGTGTGCAGCGGCTGGCTGACCGGGCCTCGGAGATCCGGCTCCAGGGCGTGGCCGAAGCCGTCGTCATCGTTGCGGTACGCGGCGAGCGCGGTCTCCACGGGGTCGGCCCCGCCGCCCAGGAAGTGGTACTCGAAGAGCCGCTGCTCGAGTACCCGGGCGGTCAGCCAGACGAATCGCTCGGCACGCGCCAGAGGAGTCGAAAGTGAGCTTACGTTTTCGGCCATGCGCTGACCGTAGGGCCGTTTTCTCCCGGTGGCACCGGCTCGCGTCCGCTGCCCTCCCAGGGCGGGATACTGAGGGCATGCGGTTGACGGTCTTCTGGCAGCGGATGGCGGATCACTTCGGTGCGGCGTATGCCGACTCCTTCGCGCGCGATCATGTGATGTCCGGCCTCGGCGGCCGGACCGTCCATGAGGCGCTGGACGCGGGATGGAGCGCCAAAGAGGTATGGCGAGTGGTCTGCTCGGCCATGGATGTACCGCCCGACAAACGCTGAACGGAGCCGTTCGCAGGGCTCTGACCTGGACGGACGGCGGCCCGACGGCCGGGTGTCACGGACCGGGGCACGGACCCGGACCCGGAGTGTCACCGGCGTACGCGACACTTGGCTCCGTGCCCGTGTCAGATGAGATCACCAGCAACGACGTCCCAGGCCCCGAGGACCGGCCCGATGCGCGGATGCCGCGCTGGCTGCCGCGCGCCATGGTGCTCGCGCTCGCCCTGGTGGCCTGCTTCCAGCTCGCCACCTGGGGGTTCCACCAGCTGATCAGCCTGCTGCTGAACGTGCTGATCGCGTTCTTCCTCGCGCTCGCCGTCGAACCGGCCGTCGACTGGATGGCCGCCCGGGGCATGCGGCGCGGCATGGCCACCGGGCTCGTCTTCGTGGCCATCCTCGTCGTCGCGGCCGGATTCTTCGCACTGCTGGGCTCCATGCTCGCCGGCCAGATAACCAACATGGTCGAGGAGTTCCCGCAGTATCTGGACTCCTTGATCAGCTGGATCAACAACACCCTGCACACCCACCTCTCGCGGGTCGAGGTGCAGAACAACCTGCTCAAGTCGGACTGGCTGCAGAAGTACGTCACGGACAGCGCCAACAACGTGCTGGCCGTCTCCGCGACGGTGCTGGGCAGCCTGTTCAACCTGCTGACGGTGGCACTGTTCTCGTTCTACTTCGCGGCCGACGGCCCCCGGCTGCGCCGCGCCCTGTGCTCCGTACTGCCGCCGCACCGCCAGGCCGAGGTACTGCGCGCCTGGGAGATCGCGGTCGCCAAGACGGGCGGCTACCTCTACTCGCGCGGCCTGATGGCGCTGATCTCCGGCATGGCGCACTACGTACTGCTGCAGATCCTGGGCGTGCCGTACGCCCCGGCACTGGGCATGTGGGTGGGCCTGGTCTCCCAGTTCATCCCGACCATAGGGACCTACTTGGCGGGTGCCCTGCCCATCCTGATCGCGTTCACCGTCGACCCTTGGTACGCCCTGTGGGTCTTCGGGTTCGTCGTGATCTACCAGCAGTTCGAGAACTACCTCCTCCAGCCGCGGATCACCGCCAAGACGGTGGACATCCACCCCGCCGTCGCCTTCGGCTCGGTAGTCGCCGGCACGGCGCTGATGGGCGCGGTGGGCGCGCTGATCGCCATCCCGGCGACGGCGACCCTGCAGGCCTTCCTCGGGGCGTACGTGAAGCGGTACGAGGTCCCCGACGACCTGCGGGTCCACGGCCGGAGCGGGCGCGGTGTCCTGGCCCTGGCCCGCATGCGGCGGAACCTCCACGACGCGCAGCCGACGGCTCCACTGAAGGACCGGACGGCGGACGACGCCCCGGCGGAGGACCAGGACGCCCGCTGACGGAACGCGGCGGCGCTCCGGCGCACCGCCGCGTACCGGGTGGTTGACCACCGGTGTGATGACGGGCGGGTGCGAGCGGAAACGGGGGAGTGCAGCGCGCGCCGTCAGAGGGCGTACGGCCCGAAGCGCGCCCAGGCCACGGCCGCCGCGATGACCAGCAGGAGGGCGTTCACCGCGACGTTCCGGCCCTCACCGCGCCGGGCGTGCACGGCGCCGGCGCCGATCATGAGGAGCCCGAGCCCGGTGGCCGCGGCAGGCACCAGGGCGACGGCGGTACCGACGACGGCGGGCAGGACGAGGCCGAGGGCACCGAGGATCTCCAGCAGGCCGATCGTCTTGATCGCGCCGGGTGAGTGGTCGGCCGCCCAGGCGCCCGAGGTCGCGACGACCTTCTCCTTGGGCTGGAGCAGCTTGGCCGCGCCGGCGGCGAGGAACAGGAGGGCGAGGAGTCCGGTGAGGACCCAGAGGAAGGTGTTCATGAAGTTCCGATCACAGGGGTCACACAGAGGCGACTGAGTTGAAGGTTCAACTAAAGTAGGGTCCGTCACTTGAAGCGTCAAGTGACCGCGTAGGATCGTGGGTATGAGTGAGGACGAGCCGCGCTGGCTGAACGCATCCGAGCTGGATGCCTGGAAGGTGTTCAGTGCGATGCTCATCAAGCTGCCCGCAGCCCTGGATGCCCAGCTCCGGAACGATGCCGGCCTGAACCAGTTCGAGTACCTCGTGCTCGCCGGCCTCTCCGAGGCACCGGCGCGCACGCTGCGGATGAGCGAGCTCGCCGTCCTCGCCAACGGCTCGCTCTCGCGCCTGTCGCACGTCGTCAAGCGCCTGGAGGGGTACGGCTACGTACGCCGGGAGCCCTGCCCCGTCGACGGTCGCTACACCAACGCCCTCCTCACCGAGGAGGGTTACCGGAAGCTGGCCGACAGCGCGCCGGGCCACGTCCGGCACGTGCGGTCACTCGTCGTGGACTCCCTGGAGCCCGAGCAGATCGAGCAGCTGCGTCTGATCTCCCTGCGGATCCTCCGTGTGATGGACCCCGATCTTGTGGGGGACTCCGGCGTTGCCTGGCCGGAGCGTCGCTGACCTCAACGCTTTGCTCCCGGCGCCTCAGGTGCCCCGGTCGCCTCCGGTGGGCGAGATCGCCAGGCCCTCCAGCGGGTGCGGGAGGGGTGGCTGGGGCCCGGTCGCGAGCCACCTGGGGAAGTCCGTCTTGTGTGCCGTGGCGATGCGCGGCGGGGGCGCTTGACACTGAAATCGAACATCCATTCTCATGGGAGATCCGGCCTCTGCTCTTGGGGTTTTCGCGGAGTTATCCACAGGCCGGAGCCGGGTCCGGGCGCATTGTCAGTGGCAGGCGTTAGCGTCATGGACGTGAAGCGATCGACTCAAGCAAATCGGGTGGAACCCATGGCAGGCACTGACCGCGAGAAGGCGCTGGACGCCGCGCTCGCACAGATTGAACGGCAATTCGGCAAGGGCGCCGTGATGCGCATGGGGGAGCGGTCGAAGGAGCCCGTCGAGGTCATCCCCACCGGATCCACCGCCCTCGACGTCGCCCTCGGCGTCGGTGGTCTCCCCCGCGGCCGCGTCATCGAGGTCTACGGCCCGGAGTCCTCCGGTAAGACGACCCTGACCCTGCACGCGGTCGCCAATGCCCAGAAGGCCGGCGGCTCCGTCGCGTTCATCGACGCCGAGCACGCGCTCGACCCCGAGTACGCCAAGAAGCTCGGCGTGGACACCGACTCCCTGATCCTGTCCCAGCCGGACAACGGCGAGCAGGCACTGGAGATCACGGACATGCTGGTCCGCTCCGGCGCGCTCGACCTCATCGTGATCGACTCCGTCGCCGCCCTGGTGCCGCGGGCCGAGATCGAGGGCGAGATGGGCGACTCCCACGTCGGCCTCCAGGCCCGGCTGATGAGCCAGGCGCTCCGTAAGATCACCAGCGCGCTCAACCAGTCCAAGACCACCGCGATCTTCATCAACCAGCTCCGCGAGAAGATCGGTGTGATGTTCGGCTCGCCGGAGACCACGACCGGTGGCCGCGCGCTGAAGTTCTACGCCTCGGTGCGCCTCGACATCCGCCGCATCGAAACCCTCAAGGACGGCACGGAAGCGGTCGGCAACCGCACCCGCGTCAAGGTCGTCAAGAACAAGGTCTCCCCGCCGTTCAAGCAGGCCGAGTTCGACATCCTCTACGGCCAGGGCATCAGCCGCGAGGGCGGTCTGATCGACATGGGTGTGGAGCACGGCTTCATCCGCAAGTCCGGCGCCTGGTACACCTACGAGGGCGACCAGCTCGGGCAGGGCAAGGAGAACGCCCGCAACTTCCTCAAGGACAACCCGGATCTGGCCAACGAGATCGAGAAGAAGATCAAGGAGAAGCTCGGTATCGGCGTGAAGCCGGCGGACCAGGCGGCGGAGCCCGGCGCGGACGCCGCGGTGGCGGAGGCCGGACCGGTGGCTGCTGCTCCGGCGCCGGCGGCCAAGGGCGCCAAGGGTTCCAAGGCCGCTGCGGCCAAGAGCTAGCCCGCCATGACACGGCGAACGGAATGGCCGGGCAGCGCGGACGAGACGCAGAGCGCTGCCGGCGACGCCGAGACCCGTAGCGGCCGCCGGGGCCGTCGTGGCCGTGAGGACAGCGGTGGCCCCTCCTCGTCGAGGGCCGAGTCGGGGCCACCGCGCACACCCGAGGAGCAGGCGCGGGCCATTTGTCTGCGCCTGCTCACCGGGAGCCCGCGTACGCGCAAGCAGCTCGGGGACGCCCTGCGTCAGCGGGGCATTCCCGAGGAAGCCGCGGAAGAAGTGCTGTCCCGCTTCGAGGACGTCGGCCTGATCGACGACGCGGCCTTCGCCGACGCCTGGGTGGAGTCCCGCCACCACGGGCGCGGCCTGGCCCGCCGCGCCCTGGCCCGCGAACTCCGCACCAAGGGTGTGGACTCCGCCCTCATCGATGTGGCCGTCGGCCGCCTCGACTCCGAGCAGGAGGAGTCCACCGCCCGCGAGTTGGTCGACCGCAAGCTGCGCACCACCAGAGGCCTGGACCGCGAAAAGCGCCTGCGCCGCCTGGCCGGAATGCTGGCCCGCAAGGGATACCCGGAGGGCCTGGCCCTCCGCGTCGTCAAACAGGCGTTGGAGGAGGAAGGCGAGGATCCGGAGCTACTGGACCAGCACGGTCTGCTGGATATGTGACAGCGCCCCCGGACCTCACCGCCCCCTATCCACCCCCAACCCCGCCCGCCGCCAGGCCTGGAAGCCGCCGGTGAGGTCGGTTGCGTGGTGGAGGCCCAGTCGGCGGAGGGAGAGGGCGGCGAGGGTGGAGGCGTAGCCCTCGTTGCAGATGACCACGACCGGCAGATCGTGGTGGGTCGCTTCCGGGGCGCGGTGTTCGCCGGTCGGGTCGAGCCGCCACTCCAGCTCGTTGCGCTCGACGATCAGCGCGCCGGGGATGGTGCCGTCGCGCTCCCGCAGCTCCGCATAGCGGATGTCCACCAGCAGCCCGCCCGCCGCCTGAAGCGCGGCGGCTTCCTGGGGACCGACCCGGTGCCCCAGTTCGTGCCGGGCCCGCGCCAGCAGTGTGTCGATCGCGCTCATGCCCATTCCTCCGGCCGCTCCACCGCTTCGAGCCGCAGTACCGGTCCGGTGCGGCTGTAGCGGCGCATCAGGGGCAGCGGCGGGTAGTAGGCGTGCACCGACACCGCGTGGGTGTCCGCGGAGAGGTTGAGCACCTGGTGCACATGGTGCGGGCCGAACGCCCGGCCGCGCCCGTCGCGCAGCCGGCGCTCGCGGTCCACGTCGTCGGCGAGTTCCAGGGTCTTCCAGCCCTCGGTGGGCAGCGCGGCGGCGAGCGACTGTTCCGTCAGCTCGCCCGCGGCCGCCGCGAAGGCGCCGCGCGAGCCGCCGTGGTCGTGCCAGCCGGTGCCGGTGCCGGGTGGCCAGCCGATCAGCCAGGCCTCGGCGCCGCCCGGCCCGTCCAGCCGGATCCAGGTGCGGCCTTCGGGGTCGAGCGGGAGCGACGCGACGAGGACCGGGTCGGTGGCGGCCCGGTGGGCGAAGCCGAGGAGTTCGGAGGCGCTGGGCCCACCGTCATGGCCGGTGGCGGGCGGGCGCGCAGGGGTACGTACGTCGGGCACGGAAACCGTCCTGAGTGATCGCGAAGAGGCGCGGCTGCCGGGCAGAGGCAGGCGGCCGCGCGGGGAAGGAACTGCGGATCAACAGGAAGGACGACACCTGCAGCCCGCGTGGCGGACCAGGTCGAGATGGACCCTCCGCCAGAATCGCGAGCCGTGCTCAGTCATCCTCGGAGTCAAGCACGGGGCTTCGCGCAGGGTCAACCACGGAAGCCTCCCCCTCCCCGCCTCCGTCCCGCCCGGACGCCGGGCCGGCTGCCCCGTCGCCACCGGACATCCCGTCGTCCCCGATCCCCGCGGCCCCTCCGTCCCGCCCGGACCGCCCGCCCCGCCCGGTCCCGGTCACCGGCCCGGGTGCCTCGCCCCGTACCGCGTTCGCGCACGCCGCCATCTCGGCCGGGCGGACGCCGGACAGCGCGGTGACCAGATGGCCGTCCGGCCGTACCAGCAGCACGGTGTGTGCGGACGCGCCCGGATAGGCCTCGGCCACCAGGATCTCGGCGTCCATGGGCAGTGCCTCGACCGCGTCGGCCAGCCGGGGCATCAGGCCCGCGGACTGCCAGTGCCGGCGGTCCCAGACGCCGGTGCCGGGTGCCACCAGCACCACCAGCAGGCCGCGCCCCAGCCGGTCGCGCAGCCGCACCACCGCGCCGTCCGACGCGGTCACCGCCACGTCCACGACCGGCGCCCCGGGCGGTGTCTCGACGAGGAGGCCGCCGGTCTGCCCGTCGGGCGGCCCCAGCGGGCTGCGGGAGTAGACCGGCGGTGCGCCGAGCGGGCCGCGGCCCAGGTGGCCGTCGGTCAGCAGGGTGCTGCGGCCGCGCGCCGCGCCCGGCAGCACCGTCCGCCAGCGGACCGCGCGGCCGTCCCGCAGCAGCGGCAGCGCCTGGTCCGCGGCGCGCAGCCGGGCCGCGACCGCACCCCGGCGCTCGGCCTCGTAGCTGTCGAGCAGCACCTCGGAGGCGCCGTGATGCCAGGCCAGACCCAGCTTCCAGGCGAGGTTCTCGGCATCCCGCAGGCCCTCGTCCAGGCCCTGGGTGCCGAGCGCGCCCAGCAGATGTGCGGCGTCCCCGGCGAGGAAGGCGCGGCCCCGGCGCCAGTCCCGGGCCAGCCGGTGGTGAACGGTGTGCACGCCGGTGTCGAGGAGTTCGTACGGCGGGACGGTCCGTCCGTGGCCGCGCCCCCGTGGGAGCGCGCCGTCGCCCTCCGCGCCGGTCTCGTCGGCCGGGCCCGCCGGGGACTCGGTGGTCCAGCCGGCCAGCGAGTCGCGGATCCGGGCGACCAGGGCGTCCGGGGTGACCAGTTCGCGCCCCGGCGGCAGCAGCCAGTCCAGCCGCCAGACATGGTCGGCCAGCGGGCGGGCGGAGACCTCGCTGCCCGGCCCGCCGCCCTGCCGCGGCGGAGAGCGGTGCAGCAGGGCCTCGCCGGGCCAGGGCAGCTCGCAGCGCAGCGCGGCCACCGCATGCCGCTCGACGGCCGTACGTCCCGGGAAGCGGACGTCCAGCAGCTTGCGGACGGTGGACCGCGGGCCGTCGCAGCCGATGAGGTAACTCCCGCGCCACCACGTCCCGTTGGGGCCGCGGGTGTGGGCGCTGATGCCGTGTTCGTCCTGCTCCAGATCCGTCAGCCGGCTGTCGGTGACGACCTCGGCGAGCTTCTCGTCGGCGAGTGCGGCGCGCAGGGCGCGGGTGAGCGCGTGCTGCGGGAGATGAACCGGGGACGCGGTGGCGGGGGCGGCCGCGCCGTCCGGGGTGCGCGGGGCGAAGGCGACCCGTTCCCGCAGGCGCCGGCGGCGCATCGTGCGCCAGGCCGTCCAGTGGGTGCCGTCGCGCTCCAGGGCGCCGGCGCAGCCGAGCCGGGCGACGAAGGCGGCGGTGTCCGGGCGGAGTACGACGCTGCGGGCGGGCCGGGCGTCCTCCTGGCCGGTGGTCTCGTCGAGGACGACGGTGGGGACGCCGAGGCGGGCGAGGGCCAGGGAGAGGGAGAGGCCGACCGGGCCGGCCCCGACGATGATCACCGGGTCCACGGCGCAGCTCCCCGGGGCCGCTGGTACGTACGGGACATGCGGGAACTGGCAGTTGGAGCCCGGTGCGTGATCACACAGCGTATGCAACCCACTGCGACCGCTCGCGTCAAGTGACGGAGGCGGTGGCGAGGGTGCCACCGCCTCCGGACGGATCGATATCGGCCGCGGGACGGCCTGCGGTGCCGTCAGTCCTTCGTGGGGAACGGCACGTCGACCGCCGCGTCGGAGACCTCCATCGCGTCGGTGGCCGTCACCGGCTCGCCGGCCGCGGCGACTCCGATACCCGTCCTGGCCCGCCGGCCGCGCCGCTCGATCCAGTTGGCGAGGGCGGACAGCGCCAGGCACATCGCGACGTAGATGCTGCCGATGACGATGATGAACGGCACATAGGTGTCGTTGCCGTTGACGATGATGTTGGTGCTCATCTGGCGGGCGGTGAAGAGCAGTTCCTCGAAGGTGATGATGTAGCCGAGGGAGGTGTCCTTCAGCGTCACCACCAGCTGACTGATGATCGTCGGCAGCATCGCCCGCACCGCCTGCGGGATCAGCACCGTCGTCATGACCTGCGTCTTGCTCATGCCCAGGGCGTACGCGGCCTCGCGCTGGCCCGTGGGCACGGCGTTGATGCCGGCCCGCAGCACCTCGGCCTGCACCGAGCCGTTGTAGACCGTCAGCCCGATGACCAGGGCCCAGAACTGCGGCTGGTCGCCGGTGATACCGAGGCTTTGCCGGTTGCTGAGCAGGATCACCCACAGCGCATAGATGGTGATCAGCAGCGGTACGGCGCGGAAGAGCTCGATGAAGCCGGTCGCCAGCCAGCGGACCGGCCGGTGGTCCGACAGCCGCGCCACCGCGAGCAGCACGCCCAGCGCCAGCGACAGCACCGCGGCGACCGCGAAGACCTGAAGCGTGGTCACCAGGCCGTCGCGGATGTTGGTCCGCACACCCGCGTTGTTGAAGATGTTCCACACCTCGGGCTCCAGCTGGCCCTGGGTGTTCAGCCGCAGCACGGTGAAGACGAGCAGCGCCAGCACCGCGAGCGCGCCGACGACGGAGTAGACGCGGTTGCGTACCTTCGCCTTCGGTCCTGGTACGTCGTAGAGAACGCTGGCGCCACTCATGCCCTTACCTCGCTTTGTTCCGCCCCGCCTGTGCGTGGCACCCACGTCGTGCTGATCCGCCCCTCGCGTCCGCTCATCGGGCCACCCCCATACGGCGCTCCAGCAGCCGGAAGAGGGCGCTGAGGGAGAACGTGATGATCAGGTAGGCGAGCGCGGTCCACAGGAAGATCCAGGCGATCGCGTAGCCCTTGTCGTTGAGCAGCTTGGAGACGTTGAACAGTTCGCCGTAGCCGAACGCTCCGGCGATCGCGGAGTTCTTCGTCAGCGCGATGAAGATGCTGCTCAGCGGGGGCAGTACGGTGCGCGTGGCCTGCGGGAGGACGATCTGGCCCAGCGTCTGGGAGAACGTCATACCGAGGCTGCGCGCGGCCTCCGCCTGGCCCAGCGGCACGGTGTTGATACCGGACCGCACCGCCTCGCAGACGAAGGACGAGGTGTAGAAGCCGAGTGCCAGCGTGGCCAGCACGTACGGGCTGGCGCCCTGGAAGAGGACCTGGGGTACGACGAAGAACGCGACGAGGAAGAGCAGCGTCAGCGGTGTGTTGCGCAGCACCGTGACCCAGGCCGTCCCGAAGGCGCGCAGCGGCGGAATCGGAGAGACCCGGAAACCGGCTATGAGCACGCCGAGTACCAGCGCGAGCAGGGCGCTGGACGCGGTGATCGCCAGGGTTCCGAGGAATCCGTCCCGGAACTCGGGCAGATAATCGAGGAGTACGTTCATGGGGTCTCCGCGGTAGCGGTCATCGGGTCGACGGCGGGATAAGAGTCAGCGGGGGCGAAGGCAGCGCCCCGTACACCCGCCGCGGCGGGCGTACGGGGCGGCACGGTCCGGTGGGTTCGCGAGCGCCTCAGTAGCGGGGCAGCGGCGTCTCCGGGGCGACGAACTTCGACCCGGACTTGCCGAGCGTGCCGTCGTACGCCTTCTTGTAGTCACCGTTCTTGATGTGGGCCTCCAGCGCGTCGGTGATCGCGTTGCGCAGGGCCTTGTCGTCCTTGTTCATGCCGACGCCGTAGGGCTCCTTGGTGAAGGACTTGCCCACGACCCGCAGCTTCTCGGGGCGCTGTGCGGCGTAGCCCTTGAGGATCGCGTCGTCGGTGGTGACCGCGTCGACCTGGCCGTCCAGCAGGGACTTCACACAGTCCGAGTACTTGGACTGCTCGCTGGTGTCGGCGCCGTACTTCTTCTTCTTGATCTCCTGGAGCGGAGTGGAGCCGACGATCGAGCAGACCTTCTTGCCCTTGAGGGTGTCCGGTCCGGTGATGTCCTTCTCGTCCTTGCGCACCAGGAGGTCCGCGCCGGCCGTGTAGTACGGGCCCGCGAAGCCGACCTGCTTCTTGCGCTCGTCGTTGATCGTGTAGGTACCGACGTAGTAGTCGACCTGGCCGTTGGAGATGGTGGTCTCACGGACGTTGGAGTCGATCGTCTTGAACTCGATCTGCTTCTCGGAGAAGCCGAGGTCGGCGGCGACCATCTTGGCGATCTCGATGTCGAAGCCGGAGTACTTGCCGGTGGTGTCCTTGAAGCCCAGGAACGGCTGGTCGGCCTTGACACCGATGACGATCTTCTTGGCCTTCTGGGCCTTCTTCAGCACCGGCGAGTCGATCTTCGGAGCCGAGGCGACCTTGTAGTTGCCGCTGAAGACATCGCCGCCGGCCGGCTTGTCGCCCGCCGCGCCCTTCTCGCCGCCACACGCGGTCGCCGTCGCCGCCAGCGCGAGCACCACCGCACCGGCCGCAGCCGTCTTACGAATCCTCATGGTGAACATCCTTTGGTTCAACAGGTGTTGGCAATGATGGTGGCCCGACTGCGGCCTCAGTGATGGAGGATCTTCGACAGGAAGTCCTTGGCGCGGTCGCTGCGCGGGTTGTTGAAGAACTGGTTCGGCTCGGCCTCTTCGATGATGCGGCCGTCCGCCATGAAGACGACCCGGTTCGCAGCGGAGCGCGCGAACCCCATCTCATGGGTGACCACGACCATCGTCATGCCGTCCCGGGCGAGCTGCTGCATGACATCCAGCACCTCGTTGATCATTTCCGGGTCGAGTGCGGAGGTCGGCTCGTCGAACAGCATCACCTTCGGGTCCATCGCCAGCGCACGGGCGATCGCCACCCGCTGCTGCTGACCACCGGAGAGCTGTGCGGGGTACTTGTCCGCCTGGGTGCCGACACCGACCCGGTCGAGCAGGGCGCGGGCCTTCTTCGCGGCCGCACCCTTGTCCGCTTTGCGGACTTTGGTCTGGCCCAGCATCACATTCTCGAGCACGGTCTTGTGCGCGAAAAGGTTGAAGGACTGGAAGACCATGCCCACGTCGGCACGCAGCCGGGCCAGTTCGCGGCCCTCCTGCGGCAGCGGCTTCCCGTCGATCGAGATGCTGCCGCTGTCGACGGTCTCCAGGCGGTTGATCGTGCGGCAGAGCGTCGACTTGCCGGAGCCCGAGGGCCCGATCACGACGACGACCTCGCCGCGGTTGATCGTCAGGTCGATGTCCTGGAGCACGTGCAGCGCGCCGAAGTGCTTGTTGACGTTGTCCAGCACGACCAGCCGGTCCCCCGTCGGCGCGGGACCCTCGGCGTTCTTGGTCACCGATACTTCGCTCATCGGCGTGTAGCTCCGTCCTCCTCGGTTGGGAGGACCCTAGTAACGCCCTTCGACCAGCGTCATTACATCTGAGGGGAACTTGAGCATAACGATCCGGCCGCGACGGGAGCCCGTGATCGGAGCGCGGTGGACGTCTTCCCATTGTGGTGTCGCGGGCGTACCGGCTGGGTAACGGATGGCGGCGCGGAGGTGGCCGGCTCTTGACGCGCAGGCCCCCTATCGCCGTAGATGCCCAATGGCCTGTACGCACGCACCCGGGAGGAGGCCTGATGAGACTGCTGCTCGTCGAGGACGACGACCATGTCGCCGCGGCCCTGTCCGCGGTGCTCGCCAAGCACGGCCTGGCCGTCGTGCACGCGCGCAACGGCGAGGACGCCCTCAAGGCCCTGCTGCCCGACGAGGGCGAACGGTTCGCGGTGGTGCTGCTCGACCTCGGGCTGCCCGACCAGGACGGCTTCGAGGTGTGCGGCCGCATCCGCAAGCTCTGCACCACCCCCGTCATCATGGTCACCGCGCGGTCCGATGTGCGCTCGCGCATCCACGGGCTCAACCTCGGCGCGGACGACTATGTCGTCAAGCCGTACGACACCGGTGAGCTGCTGGCCCGTATCCACGCGGTGAGCCGGCGCAACGCCCCCGGCGGCGGTGAGCAGCCCGCCGAGGAGGGCGCCCCCGACGAGTCGCTGCGGCTGGGTGCGGTCACCGTCGAACTCGCCACCCGCCAGGTCTCGGTGGACGGCACCGGCGTTCCGCTCACCCGCAAGGAGTTCGACCTGCTCGCGCTGCTCGCCCAGCGCCCCGGGGTGGTCTTCCGCCGGGAGCAGATCATCAGCGAGGTGTGGCGCACGAGCTGGGAGGGCACCGGCCGGACTCTGGAAGTGCACATCGCCTCCCTCCGCGCCAAGCTGCGCATGCCCGCGCTGATCGAGACGGTGCGCGGCGTCGGCTACCGTCTGGTCGTCCCGGCCGCCGGTCCGGGGGCGCGGACGCCGGCCGCCCCGGCCTCCTGAAGGCCGACCGGACCAGGTGCGCACCCGACTCCTCCCCCTCCTCATCGTCCTCATGGCCGGTGTCCTTCTCGCGCTCGGCGTCCCGCTCGCCGTGATCACCGCCGGGGTGGAGCAGCAGCGGGTGGTCGTCGACCGGATCGACGACGCCGCCCGCTTCGCCTCCCTCGCCCAGTTCGTCACCGCCCGTCCCGACGCGGACGCCCGGCACCAGACCCCGGAGGAGGACGAGCGGCGCGCCACCCTCCGCACCGAGCTCGCGCAGTACTACGGCCTCTACGGCATACGTGCCGGTGTCTTCTACCGCGATCGCACCCCCATGGCCGCGGCCCCCGCCGATCTGCCGGTACCCCAGGACGGTGAGGCCGCGCGAGCGTTCAGCGAGGCGCTGGCCGGCCGTCGCAGCCATGACCCCCATCAGGTCTGGCCCTGGGACGAGAACGGCCGCATCCCGGTCGCCTCCCCAGTGATCCGCGACGGCGATGTCGTCGCCGTCGTCATGACCGACTCGCCCACGGGACAGATGCGCTCCCGTGTCCTGCGCGGCTGGCTGCTGATCGCGGCCGGCGAGTGCGCGGCCATGCTCGTCGCCGTCGCCGCGGCCATCCGCCTCACGGGCTGGGTGCTGCGTCCCGTACGGGTCCTGGACACGGCCAGCCACGACATCGCCACCGGCCGGATGAACGCCCGCGTCGCCGCCACCGCGGGGCCGCCCGAACTCCGGCGCCTGGCCCGCTCGTTCAACGAGATGGCCGACCACGTCGAAGAGGTCCTGGAACAGCAGCGCGCCTTCGTCGCCGACGCCTCCCACCAGCTGCGCAACCCGCTGTCCGCACTGCTGCTGAGGATCGAGCTGCTGGCCCTGGAACTCCCCGACGGCAACGCGGAGATCGCCTCGGTCCGCACCGAGGGCAAGCGGCTCGCCCGGGTCCTGGACGATCTCCTGGACCTGGCCCTCGCCGAGCACACCGCCGCCGACCTCCAGCTCACCGACGTCGCGGCGCTGGCCGCCGAACGCGTCGGCTCCTGGCGCCCGCTGGCCGACGACAAGGGCGTCGTCCTCACCTACGAGGGGCAGAGCGCCGTTACCGGCTGGGCCGATCCGGTGGCCCTCTCCAGCGCCCTGGACGCGGTGATCGACAACGCCCTGAAATTCACCCCCAAGGGCCGCCCGGTCACCGTCGGCGTCGCACCGGACGGCGAGCGCGTCCACATCACCGTCGCCGACCGGGGCCCCGGCCTCACCGACGACGAGCTGTCCCGGGTCGGCGACCGCTTCTGGCGCAGCGGCCGCCACCAGAACGTCTCCGGTTCCGGACTCGGCCTGTCGATCACCCGCGCCCTGCTCGCCGCGGGCGGCGCCACCATCGCCTACGCCCCGCATCCGCCGCACGGGCTGAAGGTCACCGTCACCGTGCCGCGGACCGCACCGTGAGACGGCCGGTGCGCGGGCCGGACGACCGGGCCCGGCTGTGCTACGGTCGACCTCGTTGCAGTTGTGGTACCCATGAACTTTGTGCGCGCCCGGTGGCTGGAAGCCCCGGGCGTTCCTTGTTATCCGGGCCGTGGTCCGGAGTGGGGCGATCATCTCGGCGACAAGGAGGCCGTGCAGTGCGGTCTCCCGTTTGCCCCATGAAGGAGAAAAACATGGCTTCCGGCACCGTCAAGTGGTTCAACTCGGAAAAGGGCTTCGGCTTCATCGAGCAGGACGGCGGCGGCCCCGACGTCTTCGCCCACTACTCGAACATCGCCGCGCAGGGCTTCCGTGAGCTCCTCGAGGGCCAGAAGGTCACCTTCGACGTGACCCAGGGCCCCAAGGGCCCGCAGGCGGAGAACATCGTCGCCGCCTGACGCACCTCGCGTCCCGCGAACGGGGCCCGCACCGGCATGTCCGGTGCGGGCCCCGGTCCGTTTCCGCGCCCGCCGGTCGCCGGCGGGCGCCTCAGGGCTTCTGGGACACGTAATAGCGCCGGGCGCCGGTGTGCAGCTCCAGCGGGTCGGTGAACACCGCCGTCCGCAGATCCACCTTCTGCGCGGCATGCACCTGGCGCCCGATCCAGTCCCGGCTGTCGATGACGGTACGGGTGATGCCCTCGGTCATCGCCGCGTCCTGGCGGTCGGTCGTCACCAGCAGGTTCGCCACCGCGATCGTCTTCACCGCCTCCCCGCCCTGGGCCATCGGATAGGCGTCGGCGGGCATCACCGCGGCCCGGTAGTAGCGGGTGCGCTCGCCCTGCCGGTGCAGCGCCTCGCTCAGGTCCCCGAGCTGGACCAGCCGCACCGGGAAGCGCCGCGCCAGCCGCTGCACCGCCGTCGTCGGCAGCCCGCCGGACCAGAAGAAGGCATCCAGCTTGTGCTGCTCCAGCAGCTTCGGCATCCGGTCGATGCCGACCCGCACCGGCTCGATGTCCCGGTCGAAGTCCAGCCCGGCCGCCTCCAGCAGCCGCCGTGTGAGCAGCTGGACACCCGAGCCGTCCGCGCCGACCCCCACCCGCAGCCGCCGCAGATCCTTCGTCGAGCGCACCGCGGAGTCCTTCGGCACCACCAGCTGCGCGTAGTCGTCGTACAGCCGCGCACAGGCCCGCAGCCCGTCCGCGCCCCGCTCACCCCTGATCTTGTACGTGGCGACCGCGTCCGCCGTCGCGATGGTGAACCCCGCGCGCCCCGCGACCAGCTGCCGCAGATTGTCGATCGAGCCCTCGCTGCGGGTCAGCCGCAGATCCACCGCCGGCAGGTCATGGGCCAGATCCTGCTTCAGCAGCTGCCCGTAGCGGGCGTAGACACCGGTCGGCACGCCCGTCGCCAGCGTCACCTGCCCCCGGGGAGCGGGCGTCGCGCCCGCCGACAGCAGCCACCACAGCCCCAGCCCGAGGGCAACCAGGGCCGCGATCGCCGCCTGGACGGCGCGGCGGCCGGTACGGGGGAGTGCTGTGACCATGGGCGGGATCCTGCCAGGAGCGCGGCGGGAACGGGAGGGGTGGGCCGGTATGCGCGGTCGCCGGTGCCGTACCGGCCCGCCGGCGAGCCCCGCCGGCCGCCCTCGCTCCGCGGGCCGGCGGCGGCCGGCCGGGCTCCGGAGCGCGGCTTGCACCCGGTTCTGCACGCGTTACGGTGGCGACGAGGCGCCCGTTCCGCTCCGGCGGCAGAGGGCGGCCCCGTTCACCTTCCGGCACAGCGGGGACCCGGCACGTCCCCTCCCGCGCGCCCGGTGGCGCGCACACAAGAGAAGATTCCCTCCACCCGAGCGCACCGGCGCCGGTGCCCGACACCGCGGCCCCCTGACGCGCCGGTGCGGGAAACGACACCTCATGAAACCGCCCACCGAACTGCGGCCCGACACCCGTGCCCGGTCCGAAGTCGTCCGCCCGCCCCCCGTCGCCGCCGATCTCGGGCTGCTCCTCCTGCGGCTGACCGTGGGGCTGATCCTCGCCGGCCACGGCGCCCAGAAACTCTTCGGCTTCTTCGGCGGCCGCGGGCTCGACGCCACCGCCAAGGGCTTCGAAGCCCTCGGCTACCGCCCCGGCACGTTCTTCGCCGGCCTCGCCGGAGCCTCGGAGGTCCTCGGCGGCCTCGGCCTCGCCCTCGGCCTCCTCACCCCCCTCGCCGCCGCCGCACTGATCGGCGTGATGATCAACGCCATGGCCCTCGCGGCGCCCAAGGGACTCTGGGGGGAGAACGGTGGCCTCGAATATCCGCTGACCGTCGCCGTCGTCGCCCTGACCGTCGCGGCCACCGGACCCGGCCGCTACGCACTCGACCGGCCCTTCCGCTGGGGGCACGGCGGCTGGCGCAGCGCCGCCTTCGCCCTGGCGCTCGGCGGCCTCGGTGCCGCGCTCGTGCTCGCCTTCTGAGCGGACGCCCCCGCCCTCCCGCGCCGGCCGGTCCGCCCCGGGCCTCCGGCGTCGGGAGGTACCTCCGGCACCGCCTACCCTGGTGACATGACCAGCAGCGACCGGAGCCAGGCAGTGGGCGCCAAGAAGAGCTACGAGATCCGCACCTACGGGTGCCAGATGAACGTCCACGACTCCGAGCGGCTGTCCGGCCTGCTGGAAGAGGCCGGATACGTACCCGCTCCCAAGGACGGCGACGGCGCCGACGTCGTGGTCTTCAACACCTGCGCGGTACGGGAGAACGCCGACAACCGTCTCTACGGCAACCTCGGCCAGCTCGCCCCGAAGAAGGCCGCACGCCCCGGTATGCAGATCGCGGTGGGCGGCTGCCTCGCCCAGAAGGACCGCGACACCATCGTCAAGAAGGCCCCCTGGGTCGACGTGGTCTTCGGGACGCACAACATCGGCAAGCTGCCGGTGCTGCTGGAGCGCGCCCGCGTCCAGGAAGAGGCGCAGGTCGAGATCGCCGAATCGCTGGAGGCGTTCCCCTCCACCCTGCCCACCCGCCGGGAGAGCGCCTACGCAGCCTGGGTGTCCATCTCCGTCGGCTGCAACAACACCTGCACCTTCTGCATCGTGCCCGCGCTGCGCGGCAAGGAGAAGGACCGCCGGCCCGGCGACATCCTCGCCGAGATCGAGGCGCTGGTCGGCGAGGGCGTCAGCGAGATCACCCTGCTCGGTCAGAACGTCAACGCCTACGGCTCCGACATCGGCGACCGCGAGGCGTTCTCGAAGCTGCTGCGGGCCTGCGGCAGCATCGAGGGCCTGGAGCGGGTCCGCTTCACCTCCCCGCACCCCCGCGACTTCACCGATGACGTCATCGCGGCCATGGCCGAGACGCCGAACGTGATGCCGCAGCTGCACATGCCGCTGCAGTCCGGCTCCGACCGGGTCCTGAAGGCGATGCGCCGCTCGTACCGCCAGGAGCGCTTCCTCGGCATCATCGAGAAGGTGCGCGCCGCGATGCCGGACGCCGCCATTTCGACCGACATCATCGTCGGCTTCCCGGGCGAGACCGAGGAGGACTTCGAGCAGACCCTGCACACGGTCCGCGAGTCCCGCTTCGCCCAGGCCTTCACCTTCCAGTACTCCAAGCGCCCCGGCACCCCGGCCGCCGACATGGACGGCCAGATCCCCAAGGCCGTCGTCCAGGAACGCTACGAGCGCCTGGTCGCCCTCCAGGAGGAGATCTCCTGGGCGGAGAACAAGAAGCAGGTCGGCCGCACCCTCCAGGTCCTGGTCGCCGAGGGTGAGGGCCGCAAGGACGACGCGACCCGCCGGCTGTCCGGTCGCGCCCCCGACAACCGCCTGGTCCACTTCACCCGCCCCGAGGAGCCGGTCCGCCCCGGTGACGTGGTCACCGTCGAGGTCACCTACGCCGCTCCGCACCACCTCCTGGCCGAGGGCCCGGCCAAGGCGGTCCGCCGCACCCGCGCCGGGGACGCCTGGGAGAAGCGCAACGCCGCCCCCGCCGAGAAGCCTCAGGGCGTGCTGCTGGGCCTGCCCACTATCGGGGCCCCCGCCCCGAGCCCGGCGCCCGCCGCCGGCTGCGGCTGCGACTGACCCCGACCGGGGCCGGGGCTCAGGGCACGGCGAACGGCTCCGCACCAGGGGCGTTACGCTGCGTGTCATGCTCGTAGCCGCCGCCCTCTGCCCCTGCCCGCCGCTGCTCGTCCCGGAGGTGGCCGCCGGGGCGGCGCCCGAACTCGACGCGCTGCGGGCCGCCTGCCTCGACGCGATCGGCGTGCTCGCCGCGGCCCGCCCCGACCGGCTGGTCGTCCTCGGACCCACCGACGAGGCCGGCCGCGGCCGGTACCCCCAGGGCACCCCCGGCTCCTTCCGCGGCTTCGGGGCGGACCTGGAGGTGCCGCTGGGTCCCGCGGAGACGGCGCCGGACCGGGAACTCCCGCCGTCGCTGTCCGTCGGCGCCTGGCTGCTGTCCCGTACGGACTGGGACGACGCCCCCGTGGAGGGGCTGGGGGTGCCCCGGTCGCTGCCCCGCGGCCGCTGTCTGGAGCTGGGCCGGGAGACCGCCGCGGCCGCTCCCCGGGTCGCGCTGCTGGTGATGGGCGACGGCAGCGCCTGCCGGACGGTGAAGGCGCCCGGCTACTTCGACGAGCGGGCCGAGGCCTTCGACGCCGAACTGGCCCGCGCCCTGGGCGACGCCGACATCGCCGCTCTGGCCGCACTCGACGAGGAGCCGGCCGCGGCCCTCCAGGTGTCCGGACGGGCCTGCTGGCAGGTCCTGGCGGGGGCCGCGGAGGACGCGGGCCGGAGCGGCCGGCTGCTCCGCGAGGAGGCTCCCTACGGCGTGGGGTACTTCGTGGCGGCCTGGTCGTAGCACCGCCGCCCGGCGGGTACGAGGGCCGCGCGCGGACACGGCAACGGCCGCGCGGCGCTGCGGCCCGCGGCCGTTGTGGCCCTGCTCCGGTCAGCGGGCCTCGTGCCGCGCGCTCTCGCTGTCCGCTGCGGCCTCCGCCGACTGCTGCCGGGGAATCCCGGCGCTCTCACCGGTCTGCTCGGCCCCCGGCGCCGCGGTGTCCGCCGCCCCCGCTGTCGCCTCGCCGGACGCCTCCGGAGCCACGCCCTCCGCCTCCGCGGCAGCGTCGTTCTCCCCGGCGTTCCCGGCGTCCTTGGCGTCCGTCGTGACGGCCGGCGCCGCCGGCTCCTCCGCCGCGGCGGTCACCGCCGTCGTGGCAGTCCCCTCCGCCGACGCTTCGGACCTACGGCGGCGAAACCGCGAAAACACGCCCATAACTGCTCCTACGCTCTTCATGTGGCCACATCCCGAGCCGTCCGGGAGCGGACCGTTGCGCCGCCCGCGGGCGCCGGTGCTGTTTCCGGCACTCGGGACCTCGCAACAGGCAACGAGATCATCCGGGGCCCGTCACGTCGCTCGTTCGAGACGGGGGCCGGAGGTTTGCGAGACTGACGGGGTGAACACCGCCGTCCCCGCTCCGCGGGTCATCGCCGTCGTCGGCCCCACCGCGGCCGGAAAGTCCGATCTGGGCGTCGCGCTCGCGCAGCACGTGGGGGGCGAGGTCATCAACGCCGACTCCATGCAGCTCTACCGCGGGATGGACATCGGCACCGCCAAGCTCACGCCCGACGAGCAGCAGGGCGTTCCGCACCGCCTCCTGGACATCTGGGACGTGACCTGCGCCGCCAGCGTCGCCGAGTACCAGCGGCTGGCCCGCGCCGAGATCGACCGGCTGCTCGCCGAGGGCCGCACCCCGGTCCTGGTCGGCGGCTCCGGCCTCTACGTACGCGGTGCCATCGACGCGCTCGACTTCCCCGGCACCGACCCGGAGGTACGCGCCCGGCTGGAGGCCGAGCTCGCCGCGTCGGGCAGCGGCGCCCTGCACGCCCGGCTGGCCGTCGCCGACCCCGAGGCCGGCCGCGCGATCCTGCCGAGCAACGGCCGCCGGATCGTGCGCGCCCTGGAGGTCATCGAGATCACCGGCCGCCCCTTCACCGCCAACCTCCCCGGCCACGAAGCGGTCTACGACACCCTGCAGATCGGCGTCGACGTCGCGCGCCCCGAGCTCGACGAGCGGATCGCACGGCGGGTCGACCGCATGTGGGAGGCGGGCCTGGTCGACGAGGTGCGCCGGCTGGAGGGCGAGGGCCTGCGCGAGGGCCGTACGGCCTCCCGGGCGCTCGGCTATCAACAGGTGCTCGCCCAGCTCGCGGGGGAGTGCACCGAGCAGGAAGCGCGCGACGAGACGGTGCGCGCCACCAAGCGCTTCGCGCGCCGCCAGGATTCGTGGTTCCGCCGCGACCCGCGGGTCCACTGGCTCAGCGGCGCCGCGGAGCACCGGGGGGAACTTCCCGGGCAGGCACTGGCGTTGCTCGAACGACCGGTCACAGCCTGATCACGTCATGGCATCGGGACGCTCCGGCCGTCATCCGGGCCCCTGAGGGCGTGTCATCATCGACCTTCGATCGAGGCGTGCAGTCAGCAGTGGGGAGGGCGCGTGGCAATGGAGGCCGGCCCTCGCAACGGAGCGCAGCCACCGGACAGCGGCGCCGACACGGCACCCCTGACCGACGACGGCCCGGACACCGGCGACGGACTGTCCGCTGACGGTCGTGCCGACGGTGGACCGCGCACCAACCCGGATGCCCTGGACGACTCGGACGCCCCGGACTCCGGAGACGACCGCCCCGGTGCGGGCGGCGAGTCCTTCCGGGAGCTGCGCCCGCCGCGCCGGCTGCGGCTGTGGCAGCTGGCGCCGGTCGTCGCGCTCGCCGCACTCGGCTCGCTGATGTTCGCCTTCCCCCTCGCCTTCGAGTTCGGCGGTGACGGCGGCGCCATGATCGCGATGCTCGGTCTGCTGCTGTGCTGCTGCGCCGCGGGCTGGGGCATGATGGCCGCCCGCCGGGTCGGCTACACCTGGCCCGGCCTCCCGGCACCGGGCTCCGGCCGCCGTGCCTGCTGGCGCGTGGTGCTGATCTACACCGTCCTGGTCGCCATCCCGGCGTCGCTGGCCATCTGGCGGGTGGCGCGGCTGCGCTGAGGCGGGGGGCTTCCCCGGGGCCGGGATTGGCCGTGGTGGGGGCTTTGCTGAGGCGCGGTAGCGGTCTTTTCGCGCGGCCCGTTATTTTCCCCGCCGCCCACCCCCCTTCGGGGGGTGGGCGGGTATGGGCGAGCACCCCTCGGACGGGCCCACCCCCGCCCTCCCCGTACGATGCAAGGGTGACCAGCACGCAGCGCCTCGCCTTCCTCAAGGGCCACGGCACCGAGAACGACTTCGTGATCGTCCCCGACCCGGACGGCCGCCTCGATCTGTCCGCGGCCGCCGTCGCCCGGATCTGCGACCGGCGGGCCGGCGTCGGCGGCGACGGCCTGCTGCGCGTCGTACGCTCCGCCGCGCACCCCGAGGTGCAGCACCTGGCCGGCGAGGCCGAGTGGTTCATGGACTACCGCAACGGCGACGGCTCGATCGCCGAGATGTGCGGCAACGGCGTCCGCGTCTTCGCGCGCTATCTGCTGCACGCCGGCCTGGTCGAGGCCGGCGACCTCGCCATCGCCACCCGCGCCGGCGTACGCCGCGTCCACCTCGCCAAGACCGGCGATGTCACGGTCTCCATGGGCCGGGCCGAACTCCCCGCGGAGGGCGTCGTCGTCACCCTCGACGGCCGCAGCTGGCCCGCGCGCAACGTGAACATGGGCAATCCGCATGCGGTCGCCTTCGTCGAGGACCTGGCGCACGCCGGTGAACTGCGGGCGGTACCGCCGTTCGGCCCCGCGTCGGTTTATCCCGACGGCGTGAACATCGAGTTCGTCGTCGACCGCGGTCCGCGCCATGTGGCGATGCGGGTCCACGAGCGCGGCTCGGGCGAGACCCGCTCGTGCGGCACCGGCGCCTGCGCGGTCGCCGTCGCCACCGCCCGCCGGGACGGCCTGGACCCCGCCACCACCGGTACGCCCGTGACCTACCGGGTCGATGTGCTCGGCGGCAGCCTCTCGATCACCGAGCGGCCCGACGGCACGGTCGACATGACCGGTCCGGCCGAGATCGTGGCCGAGGGCACTTTCGACCCCGCCTGGCTGGCCGCCGCGCTCGGCTGAGGAACCCTGCGGCACAGCGGAATCCCGGGTCCTCCCAGGAAAGGGTTTCCGGCCAAAAGATTCCCTCGAACGGGTGATCCGCCTCACGCTGAGCGAGAGGCGGACAGCGGTGCGTGATGGGCTCGGTAGCATCAAGCACCGGCCCGGACGCCCGAACTGACGCGCCCCACCGCCGGTCGACGCTGCCGGAGGTGCCCATGAGCGCAGAGGCCAGTAATCCTGGCGACCCTGGTAACCCTGGAGCAGCGGGCCGCCGGCGCGGCCGCCGCCGACTGGAGCTCAACGGGCTGCGCCGCATCGGCCGCGCCGCGCTCCTCGGCCCGGCCCCGCGCGATGGCCTCCCGCACGCCCTCGAGCACGTCGCCAAGGTCCATCGAGGCCACCATCCCGACGCCGACCTGGACACCCTCACCAAGGCCTATCTGCTCGCCGAGACCTCGCACCGCGGCCAGCTGCGCAAGAGCGGCGAGCCGTACATCACCCACCCCCTCGCGGTGACCCTGATCCTCGCCGAACTCGGCGCCGAGACCACGACGTTGACCGCCTCCCTGCTCCACGACACCGTCGAGGACACGGAAGTGACGCTGGATCAGGTACGGGACCTGTTCGGTGCCGAGGTCTGCTATCTCGTCGACGGCGTCACCAAACTGGAGAAGGTCGACTACGGTGCCGCCGCCGAGCCGGAGACCTTCCGCAAGATGCTGGTGGCGACCGGCAACGACGTCCGGGTGATGTCCATCAAGCTCGCCGACCGGCTGCACAACATGCGCACTCTCGGCGTGATGCGCCCCGAGAAGCAGGCGCGGATCGCCAAGGTGACCCGCGATGTGCTGATCCCGCTCGCCGAACGCCTCGGCGTCCAGGCGCTGAAGGCCGAGCTGGAGGACCTGGTCTTCGCGATCCTGCATCCGGAGGAGTACGCGACCACCGGGGCCCTGGTCGCCGAGTACGCCTCCCGGCCCGATCCGCTCACCGCCCTCGCCCAGCGGGTGCGCACGGTGCTGGACGAGGCCGGTATCGATGCCGAAGTCCTGGTCCGCCCACGGCACTTGGTCTCCGTCCACCGGGTGCGTCTCGCCCGCCGGGAGCTGACCGCCGCGGCCCTGGGGCGGCTGCTTGTCCTGGTCGCCGAGGACGCCGACTGCTACGCCGTCCTCGGCGAGCTGCACACCTGCTTCACCCCGGTCATCTCCGAGTTCAAGGACTTCATCGCGGCCCCCAAGTTCAACCTCTACCAGTCGCTGCACACCGCGGTCACCGGCCCGTCCGGGGAGATCGCCGAGACCCTGATCCGTACGCACCAGATGCACCGGGTCGCCGAGGCCGGGGTGATCGCGCTGGGCAACCCCTACGTCCCCACGGACGGTGTGGACGCCCCCGAGGGCGAGCGGGCCGACCCGACCCGCCCCGGATGGCTCTCCCGGCTGCTGGAGTGGCAGCGCACCACCCCCGACCCGGACACGTTCTGGACCTCGCTGCGCGACGATCTCGCCCAGGACCGGGAGATCACGGTCTTCTGCACCGACGCCCCACCGGCCGCCCCCTCCGGCGGTACGGGCGGCGCCATCGGCCTGCCCGCCGGATCGAGCTGTGTGGACGCCGCCTACGAACGGCACGGCGAGGCGGCGCACTGCTGCATCGGCGCCCGCGTCAACGGCCGGCTCGCCGCCCTTGCCACGGTCCTGCGCGACGGCGACAGCCTGCAGCTGCTGATGGCACCGGACTCCGCGGCCGGCCCCGCTCCCGAATGGCTGGAGCACGTCCGTACCCCCGCCGCCAGGCTCGCCATCGCCCGGTGGCTGGCCGGGTCACGGGAGTCCGGCGCCCGCCCGGCGGGCGCCGGCGAGGGGCTCGGCGCGGCGCCTCCCGCCGACCGCCGCGCCGCGGGGGAGGACGGCCCCGGAGCGGACCCGGTCGCCCCCGCCTCGGTCCTCGCGGTGGCGGATCTGCCGGGCGCGGCGGTCCGGCTGGCCGGCTGCTGCACCCCGGTGCCGCCGGACGCCGTCACCGGCTTCGCCGTCCGCGGCGGCACCGTCACCGTGCACCGCGCCCTGTGCCCCGTCGTGGCGCGGATGGCAGCTGCCGGCCGACAGCCGGTCGGGGTGCGCTGGCGCGGCGCGGGCCAGGGGGGCCACGGCTGCCGGGTCACCCTCCTGGCCGAGGCCTTCAGCCGGCCGCAGCTCCTGGCCGACCTCACCGAGGTCATCGCCTCCCAGGGCGCCGCCGTGGTGTCGGCCGCCGTCGAGCCGCCGCACGAACAGCGGGTCCGCCACACCTACACGCTGCATCTGCCGAACGCCGCCGGGCTGCCGTCCCTGATGCGCGCGATGCGCCAAGTGCCCGGCGTCTTCGATGTGTTGCGCGCCGGCCGGGCCCGGCAGCCCGCGGCCGTGCGCCCCTGAAGTCCCCAGGCGCGTCCGTCGGCTGACGCCCCGTCGGAGGCCGCTCCGCCCGGCGGCGTAAGACGGGTGCCCGATCCGCCGCCCGTTCGGGTGCCGTTTGCCCCGTCACCCGCGGGGGACGGGGCCGCGTTGGTAGCCGTAGTGCATGTCCCTTCCCTCGCGCCGCCCGTCACACGACCCCGACCGCCCCGTCCCCGCCGTGTCCCGTGGCCCGAGCGGGCGGGGCCGGCGGACCGCTCTGCGGGCCGCCGCCCTCGGGCTGGCCGCCCTGACCACCCTCGGCGTGGCCGAGCCGCCGACCGTGGGGCCGCAGGGCCTCGGTGACCGCCTCTTCCCCACCCTCGGCAACACCGGCTACGACGTCACGTCCTATGACGTCTCCCTGGACTACTCCGGCCACAACGACCGGCCGCTGAACGTCACCACCGAGATCACCGCGAGCGCCACCGACGAGCTCGACCATCTCAACCTCGACTTCGCCCGCGGCACCGTGCGCTCCGTGAAGATCGGCGGGCTGGCCGCCCGGCACGAGCAGCACGGCGAGGACCTCGTGCTCACCCCGGCCTTCCACGTCTCCCGTGGCCAGGAGCTGAAGATCTCCATCGAGCACACCAGCGACCCCGGCGGCAAGAGTGACGGCGGCTGGATCCGCACCGTTGACGGGCTGGCCATGGCCAACCAGGCCGACGCCGCACACCGGGTGTTCCCCTGCAACGACCACCCCTCCGACAAGGCGCTCTTCACCTTCCACATCACCGCGCCGCAGCAGCTGACCGCCGTCGCCAACGGGCTGCCGCAGCGCCCCGGCACCCGCGCCGGCCGCCGCACCTGGACCTACCGCACCGCCCATCCCATGGCCACCGAGCTGGCCCAGGTCTCCATCGGGAAGTCCAGTGTGGTGCTGCGGCACGGGCCGCACGGCCTGCCGCTCCGCGATGTCGTCCCGACCGCGCACCGTGCCTCCCTGGCGCCCTGGCTGGCCAAGACGCCGGGCCATCTGTCCTGGATGGAGCGCAGGCTCGGCCCCTTCCCCTTCGAGGCGTACGGGGTGCTGATCGCCGACGCCACCACCGGCTTCGAGCTGGAGACCCAGACCCTCTCGCTCTTCGAGAAGGGCCTGTTCACCACCCACCAGCTGCCCGCCTGGTACGTCGAGTCCGTGATGGTGCACGAGCTGGCCCACCAGTGGTTCGGCGACAGCGTCAGCCCGCGCCGCTGGTCCGACGTCTGGCTCAACGAGGCCCATGCCACCTGGTACGAGGCCCTCTACGCCCAGGAAAAGGGCGGCCCTCCGGCCTCTCTGGAGGCCCGTATGCGCCACGCCTACGAGCAGTCCGACGGCTGGCGCGCCGAGGGCGGACCGCCCGCCGAGCCCAAGGCGCCCAGCCCGGGGCAGAAGATCAGCATCTTCCGCCCGATCGTCTACGACGGCAGCGCGCTGGTCCTCTATGCCCTGCGGCAGAAGATCGGCCCCGCCGCCTTCGACCGCATCGAGCGCGAGTGGGTGGACCGGCACCGCGACGGCGTCGCCGGCACCGCCGACTTCGTCCAGCTGTCCTCCCAGGTCTCCGGACAGGACCTCACCGCGTTCTTCCAGGGATGGCTCTACGGCGAGCGGACCCCGCCGATGCCGGGGCATCCGCAGTGGCAGCCCAGGAAGGGCCCGGCCAAGCCCGGACCCAAGGCCACCGCCCCCGGCCCCGGCGCCAAGGGGACCGCCCCGGCAGCGGGTGGCCCCAAGGTGGCGGCCGGGAAGCCCGGAAAACCGGCGTGACGGTCCTCCCGCGGCGTGGGACCATCGTCAGGTCGGCACCGGCCCGGCCGGGAATCTCCCGGACGGCTCGGACGTTGACACCAGCGACAGCCGCGGGACCACCGCGACGGTCGCCCTGACGACAGTCCCGGTGGGGCCGCGAGGTCCCCGTGCGGGCTTCCCAACGACGCGAAGGATCAAATGACCTCCTCTTCTTCCCTTCCGCAGGACCGGCAGCGCCTCCCCGAGAGCCTTCGGGCGAACGCCCTGATGGAAGAGGACGTCGCCTGGAGCCACGAGATCGACGGGGAGCGTGACGGCGACCAGTACGACCGCTCGGCGCGTGCCGCACTCCGCCGCGTAGCGGGCCTTTCCACCGAGCTCGAGGACGTCACCGAGGTCGAGTACCGCCAGCTCCGCCTGGAGCGGGTGGTGCTCGTCGGTGTCTGGACCACGGGCACGGTCCAGGAGGCGGAGAATTCGCTCGCCGAGCTCGCCGCCCTCGCCGAGACCGCGGGCGCGATGGTGCTCGACGGTGTCATCCAGCGCCGCGACAAGCCTGACCCGGCCACGTACATCGGCTCGGGCAAGGCCCTGGAGCTGCGGGACATCGTGCTCGAATCCGGGGCGGACACCGTGGTGTGTGACGGTGAGCTCTCCCCGGGCCAGCTGATCCACCTCGAGGACGTCGTCAAGGTCAAGGTGGTCGACCGGACCGCCCTGATCCTCGACATCTTCGCCCAGCACGCCAAGTCCCGGGAGGGCAAGGCGCAGGTCTCGCTGGCGCAGATGCAGTACATGCTCCCGCGCCTCCGTGGCTGGGGCCAGTCGCTCTCCCGGCAGATGGGTGGCGGTGGCTCCGGTTCGGCGGGCGGCGGTATGGCCACCCGTGGTCCCGGTGAGACCAAGATCGAGACGGACCGGCGGCGGATCCGCGAGAAGATGGCGAAGATGCGCCGGGAGATCGCGGAGATGAAGACCGGCCGGGACATCAAGCGCCAGGAACGCCGGCGCAACAAGGTCCCCTCGGTCGCCATCGCCGGCTACACCAACGCCGGCAAGTCCTCCCTGCTCAACCGCCTCACCGGCGCCGGTGTCCTGGTGGAGAACGCCCTGTTCGCCACCCTGGACCCGACCGTCCGGCGGGCCGAGACGCCCAGCGGGCGGCTCTACACCCTCGCCGACACCGTCGGCTTCGTCCGGCACCTCCCGCACCACCTCGTCGAGGCCTTCCGCTCCACGATGGAGGAGGTCGGCGACTCCGATCTCATCCTGCATGTGGTCGACGGCTCGCACCCGGTGCCCGAGGAGCAGCTGGCCGCGGTACGCGAGGTGATCCGCGACGTGGGCGCGACGGACGTGCCCGAGATCGTGGTGGTCAACAAGGCCGACGCGGCCGATCCGCTGGTGCTCCAGCGCCTGCTGCGCCGGGAGAAGCACGCCCTCGCGGTCTCGGCCCGTACGGGCCAGGGCATCGAGGAGTTGCTGACCCTGCTCGACGAGGAACTCCCGCGGCCGCAGGTCGAGATCGCGGTGCTGGTGCCCTACACCCAGGGCGCCCTGGTCTCGCGGGCCCACGCCGAGGGCGAGGTCATCTCCGAGGAGCACACCGCCGAGGGCACGGTCCTCAAGGCGCGGGTGCATGAGGAACTGGCCGCCGAGTTCCAGACCTTCGCGCCGGCCGCCTGACCGCCCCGTAGCGCAGCGACGACAAAAGGCCCGCCCCCGGGAGACCGGGGGCGGGCCTTCCTGCTGACCGTGGGCGGAGCGGGCGGCGCCGTCCGGGCACCACCCGCCTCACGCGGTCGCTGCTACTTGTTCGCCCACTTCTTGCTCATGTTGTCGAAGATCGCCTTGGCCTCGGGGCCCAGGTGCGGGCCGGCCGACCAGCGGGCCGGACGCGGGCCCATCGACATGTTGGAGATCAGCTCCGGCTTGCCGTCCGGGCCCTTGGCGAACCAGGGGCCACCGGAGGAACCACCGGTCATGGTGCAGCCGATGCGGTACATGGTCGGCTTCTGGGCGTCCATCGACAGCCGGGTCGGCTTGTCGGTGCACTGCTGCTGCGCCGCACCGTCGAACGGCGGCTCGGCCGGGTAGCCCTGCGCGGTCAGGCTCGGGATCTTGGCCATCGCCGGGGCGTTGAAGTCGACCTTGTAGGCGCCGCCGGCCATCTCCTCCAGCGACTTGCCGCCGGTGCTCTCCTCGGGCTTCACATGCATCAGAGCGAAGTCGTACGGAGCCATCGGCACGCCCGGAACGGCGCCGCCGGCCTTGATCCACTGCTGGGACGTCGCCATGTCGTCCGCCCACCACTTGCCGGAGGGGACGCGCTCCTCGTAGGACTTGCCCTTCAGCTGGCTCTCGGTGCCGCCGGTCTTGTTGAAGTTCGGCACGAACATCATGTTGCGGTACCAGCCGCCGTTCTTGCCGGCGTGCACACAGTGCGCCGCGGTCCACACCAGGTTGGACTTACCGGGGTGCGCCGGGTCCTTGACGACGGTGGCCGAGCAACGCGACCCGCCCTCGGGGGTGCTGAACAGCAGCAGGCCCACGCCGGGAGCGGTCGAGGTGTACGGGGTCTTGACGGCCTGGGCCGGGACGGCGGCGGGCTCGGGGTCGGTCTTGCCCTGGTCCTCCGAGATGTCCTCGGGCTTGGTGTGGTCCTGGGGCGGCTTGACCTTGTCGATCTTGTCCTTGTCCCAGAAGTCCTTGATGATCGGGTTGATGAACTCACCGGCCTCGCGGAGCCACTTGTCCCGGTCCCAGTTCTTCCACTCGCCGTTCTTCCACTTGTCCAGGTCGACGCCGTGTTCCTTCAGCTTGTCCTGGATGTCCTGCGGAATCTTGAAGTCACCCCCGCCCGCGGTGTCCCCGGCGGCCTGGCTGGGCTGGGCGTCCGCCTTGTCGCCTTCCGGACCGCAGCCGGTGGCGGTCAGCGCCATGACGGCGGTGAGGGCGGCGGCGGCCAGGACTGGCCGGCGTATGGATCGCATGGGTGAGTTCCCCCTGGTGGTTCGGACTGAGCCGGTGTGACACAAGCAGATGCGCACCGGATCGGTTCTTTGTCATGAACCTCAAGATCCCGGTGCAACACCCCACTATGCCGGTGACGATGGGGACGGCGGTACTCGGGTCCCCGGTTCCACGCCGTCAAGGATCTTGGCGACAGCCGTGATCTCGCGTCGCCGCCGTCGTTGGTACGGACGGGGGACGGCCGGGCCATCCGCACGGTCCGCGGCCTTCCGCAGCTCACCAGCAGGAGGACACAACTGCCGTGGCGTTGACCGAATCCGTGCCGGCGGCGCCGGCCCACGAGGGGATCCTGCGCCGGCAGTCCCTGCGTGAGTCCGCCGCCCGCACCTACGCGCGCTCGCTGCCCATCGTCCCGGTGCGCGCCCGCGGGCTCACCATCGAGGGCGCCGACGGCAGGCGCTATCTCGACTGTCTCTCCGGCGCCGGCGCCCTGGCGCTCGGCCACAACCACCCGGTGGTCCTCGAAGCGATCCGCACCGTCCTCGACTCCGGTGCGCCGCTGCACGTCCTCGACCTGGCCACACCCGTCAAGGACGCCTTCACCACCGAGCTGTTCGCCACACTGCCCGCAGAGTTGGCCGAAAAGGCACGCATCCAGTTCTGCGGCCCGGCCGGCACGGACGCCGTCGAGGCCGCCTTCAAACTCGTCCGCACCGCGACCGGGCGGGACGGTCTGATGGCCTTCTCCGGCGCCTACCACGGCATGACCTCCGAGGCGCTCGCCGCCTCCGGGGGAGCGCAGCACACCAGCGTGGTCCGGCTGCCCTACCCCTACGACTACCGCTGCCCCTTCCAGACCGGCGGCGAGCGCGGCGCCGAACTCGCCGCGCGCTGGACCCGGAGCCTGCTCGACGACCACAAGAGCGGGGTGTCCCGCCCGGCCGGGATGATTCTGGAACCCGTCCAGGGCGAGGGCGGGGTGATCCCCGCACCGGACAGCTGGCTGCGGCGGATGCGGGAGATCACCGCGGAGCGGCAGATCCCCCTGATCGTGGACGAGGTGCAGACCGGGGTCGGCCGCACCGGCGCCTTCTGGGCGGTGGACCACAGCGGCATCGTGCCCGATGTGCTCGTGCTGTCGAAGGCGATCGGCGGCAGTCTGCCGCTCGCTGTGATCGTCTACCGCGAGGAGCTGGATGCCTGGCAGCCCGGCGCGCACGCCGGCACCTTCCGAGGCAATCAACTCGCCATGGCCGCCGGCGCCGCCACCCTCGCCCATGTCCGCGCGAACGGCCTCGACCGGCGTGCCGGGGAACTCGGCGCCCGGATGCTCGACCGGCTCACCTCCCTCGCCGCCGCCCATGACTGCATCGGCGACGTCCGAGGCCGCGGCCTGATGCTCGGCGTCGAACTCGTCGACCGCGACGCCGACGCCGATGCCACCGGCGCCCGCCCCGCCGCCCCCGAACTCGCCGCCGCCGTCCGGGACGCCTGCCTGGACCGCGGCCTGATCGTCGAACTGGGCGGCCGGCACTCCGCCGTCGTCCGGCTGCTGCCACCCCTGACCATCACCGACGAACAGGCGGACGCGATCCTCGACCGCCTCGCCGACGCCATCACGGCGGCGGTCCGCACCACCCCCGGGCCGATGGGCTCGTCCCCCACGACAATGCGAGGCACCACCCCATGAACGAACGCCCCGGCCCCGACGCCGGCCAGTCCGCCGAGCGCATCCCCGCCCACCAGGGCGCCGGCACCATCGAGTCGGTACCGCGCCAGCAGCGGCGTGCCCCGGACGAGGCCTGCCACCAGCAGCCGCACGAACTCCCCGACCGGGCCGTCCTCCAGGGCGCCCCCGGCCCGCACGACCGTGCCCGTAGCGGTGACCACGACCCGCTCGACCACCCGGACCCGGCGGTCGCCGCCGACGCCGCGGGCATCGAGCACCTCTTGCGCTGCTGGCTCCGGGAAAACGGCATCCACCGCTCGTCCGAAGGGCTGCTGCGCCTCCCGCTCCAGGCCACCGCGACCGCTCTGCTCGTCCCCGTCCGCTACTGGTCGCCCACCGGCTGGCACCGTCTGGGCGCCCCCACCCTCGAAGGCGCCCCGGCCGGCGCCGCCCCGCTGGACGCCGTCACCCTCGCCGCGCTGCTGCGCCGGGAGGCCGCGCACGGCGACCGGCGGGCCCCGTACGGCGGCGAGCACCGGGTCGCGGACGCCGGGGAGCGGCCGGACGCGGACGGCGCGCCGGAGCAGGCACCGGACGGCGACGGCGCCGAACTCGTCGGCCGGGTCGCCAACTCCGTCCGCAATGTCGCCGTCTTCCTCACCGACCGGCGCGCCCGGCCCGCCGACGACCACGGCGCCCTCTTCCTCGAAGCCGAACAGTCCCTCCTCCTCGGCCACCCGCTGCACCCCACACCCAAGAGCCGCGAAGGGCTCTCCGACGCCGAGACCCGCGCCTACTCGCCCGAACTGCGCGGCGCCTTCCCGCTGCACTGGATGGCCGTGCACCGCTCCGTCCTGGCCACCGACTCCGCCTGGACCGAACGGGGCAAGCCCGTGACGGCCGCGCGGCTCACCGCCGGCCTCGCCGGGAGCGGCTGCCAACTCCCCGACGGCACCGTGGCGTTGCCGGTGCACCCCTGGCAGGCCAGGGAACTCGCCGGCCACCCCGACATCACCGCCCTCCGCGAGGCCGGTCTGCTGCACGACCTCGGCGCCCACGGTCCGCTGTGGTACCCCACCTCCTCCGTCCGCACGGTCCACCGCCCCGACGCGGGCGCCATGCTCAAGCTCTCCCTCGGGTTGCGCATCACCAACTCCCGCCGGGAGAACCTCCGTAAGGAGCTGGCCCGCGGTGTCGAGGTGCACCGGCTGCTGCGCACCGGCCTCGCCAAGCAGTGGCAGACCGCCCACCCCGGCTTCGACGTCGTCCGCGACCCGGCCTATCTCGCCGTCGACGGCCTCGACGGCGAGCCGGTCCAGGGCCTCGATGTCGTCATCCGCCACAACCCCTTCAGCACCACCGACGACGCCGTCTGCATCGCCGGTCTCACCTCCACCCGGCCCTGGCCCGGCCGCTCCGGCGTGCGCTCCCGGCTCGAGGACCTCGTCGGTACGCTCAGCGCCCGCACCGGCCGCCCCCTGGGCGCCGTCGCCACCGAGTGGTTCCTGCGCTACCTCGAAGCGGTGGTACGCCCTGTGCTGTGGCTCGACGGCACGGCCGGTGTCGTGCTGGAGGCCCACCAGCAGAACACCGTGGTCCTGCTGGACCCCGACGGCTGGCCGGTCGGCGGGCGCTACCGCGACAACCAGGGCTACTACTTCCGCCTGTCGCGCCGCGCCGAACTGGAACGACGGCTGCCCGGCATCGGCGCGGCCAGCGACACCTTCGTCGCCGACGACGTCACCGACGAGCGCTTCGCCTACTACCTCGGCATCAACAACGTCCTCGGCCTCATCGGGGCGTTCGGCTCCCAGCGCCTGGTCCGCGAGGAGATCCTGCTCGCCGCCTTCCGCCGCTTCCTCGCCGATGCCGCCGCGGCCCCACCGGCACACCGCTCGCCGCTCCCGGAACAGCTGCTGGCCGCCCGCACCCTGCGCTGCAAGGCCAATCTGGCGACCCGGCTGCACGGGATGGATGAACTCGTCGGCCCGGTCGAGACCCAGTCCGTCTACGTCACCCTGCCCAACCCCCTCGCCCCGTAGCCGCCCACCGCGGCCCCCGACAGCAGACCCCCGCCCCCCGTCCCAGGCGCCGGCGCCCCGCGACCCATACGGCCACGCGGCACGCGGCCACGAGAGGAGAGCGTCGCCGTGCCACCCACCGACCCCGGCCGCAGCACCGGCTCCGACGGCACCGTCGGCCTGCGGCCCCCGCCGGAACACCGCGCGCCGTCCGATCACCACCAGTGGCCGCCGGCGTCCCCGGCCGCCGGTCCGCTGCTCGACGACCCGGCGGGCTGGGGAGCGGCCGACACCCCCGCCGGGCCGTTCGCGCTCGTCCCCGTCCGGCCGGAGCGCGATCTCGGCCGGATCGTGGCCTGGATGAACGATCCGGCCGTCGCGGCCTTCTGGGAGCTGGCCGGCCCGCCGGAGACCACCGCCGCCCATCTGCGCGCCCAGCTCGACGGCGACGGCCGCAGCGTGCCCTGCCTGGGGGTGCTGGCCGGGGTCCCGATGAGCTACTGGGAGATGTACCGCGCCGATCTCGACCCGCTCGCCCGCCACTACTCCGCCCGGCCGCACGACATCGGTATCCACCTGCTCATCGGCGGGTCCGGCGACCGCGGACGAGGGCTGGGCAGCACCCTGCTGCGCGCCACCGCCGATCTCGTCCTCGACCACCGCCCGCGGTGCACACGGGTCGTCGCCGAGCCCGATCTGCGCAACACCGCCTCCGTCGCGGCCTTCCTGAGCGCCGGGTACCGCTACGCCGAGGAGATCGAACTGCCCGCGAAACGCGCGGCGTTGATGGTCCGCGACCGCGCCCGCCGCCACCAGCTCTGACCTCGGGGCCGTCCGTCGACGGTCCCGCTCCGGTCCGCCGCCCACCGCGCTGCCCCGGTTGTCCCCCGCACGAGCCGGGGCGGTCCCGCTTCGAGGAGTCCCGCCTTGTCTCCTGAGCCCCAGCCCTCGCACCGCGCCTGGCAGCACGCCGCGCGCCGGCTCTTCGCCAAAACACTGGCGGAATTCGCCTACGAGGAGATCCTCACCCCCGAACCCGACGGCACCGCCCCCGACGGCACCCCGCAATACCGCCTGCCGGTCGGCACCCTCGTCTACCGCTTCCGCGCCCGGCGCGGCGCCTACGGCCACTGGCGCGTCGACCCCGATTCGATCACTCCGGACACGGACCCCTTCCGCTTCCTGACCCATGCCCACGACACCGTGCTGGGCCTGTCCGGTGACACCACCGGCCACCTCATCCGCGAGCTGACCGCCACCCTTGCCGCCGACACCCGCCTCGACGCCACCGCGCTCAGCGCCGCCGAACTCGCCGACCTGGACTACGCCTCCCTCGAAGGCCGCCAGACCGGCCATCCCTGGCTCGTCGCGAACAAGGGCCGGCTCGGCTTCTCGGCCGCCGACGCGGCGACCTGGGCCCCCGAGGCCCGCACCGCCCGGCGTCTGCCCTGGCTCGCCGCGCACCACGGCATCGCCCACTACCGAGGTATCCCCACCCTCGCCACCCCCGATCGTCTCTACGGCGAGGAACTCGACCCCGCCACCCGGCACACCTTCGCCCGCACCGTCGCCGACCAGGGCCTCGACCCCGCCGACTACCTCTATCTCCCCGTGCACCCCTGGCAGTGGGACGAGACCATCGCCCCGCTCTTCGCCCCGCAACTCGCGGACAGATCCATCATCGCGCTGCCCACCGACAACGACCTCCGCCTGCCGCAGCAGTCGATCCGCACCTTCCTCAACCTCAGCCGCCCCGAGGCCCGCACGGTCAAGCTGCCGCTGTCCATCCTCAACACCCTCGTCTGGCGCGGCCTGCCCACCGAACGCACCCTCGCCGCGCCCGCCGTCACCCGCTGGGTCCACGGCCTGCGCGACGCCGACCCGTATCTGCGCGACGAGACCCGGGTGATCCTGCTCGGCGAGACCGCGTCCGTCACCGTCGAGCACCCCCTCTATGACCGGCTGCCGGGCGTCCCGTACCAGTTCAAGGAGCTGCTCGGCTGTATCTGGCGTGAGCCGGTCAACCGCCATCTGGACCCCGGCGAACGCGCCCGCACCCTGGCCGCGCTGCTGCAGACCGACCCCCGGGGCCGCGCCCTGACCGCGGAACTGGTGCACCGCTCGGGCCTGGCCCCGCGCGCCTGGCTGGCCCGGCTGTTCGCCGCGCTGCTGCCGCCTCTGCTGCACTTCCTCTACCGCTACGGCACGGTCTTCTCGCCACACGGCGAGAACGCCATCGTCGTCTTCGACGAGCACGAGGTCCCCACCCGCCTCGCCGTCAAGGACTTCGTCGACGACGTCAACACCAGCTCCCGGCCGCTCCCGGAGCACGACTCCATGCCGGACGACGTACGGGCGGTGCTGCTGACCGAACCGCCCGCCTTCCTCACCCAGTTCATCCATTCCGGCTTGTTCGTCGGCGTCTTCCGCTACCTCGCACCGCTGTGCGCGGACCAACTGGCGGTGCCCGAGGCCGAGTTCTGGGCACTCGTACGGGCGGAGATCCTGCGCCACCACGAACGTTTCCCCGCCCTCAAGGAGCGCTACGAGACCTTCGACCTGCTCACCCCGCGAATCGCGCGGCTGTGCCTGAACCGCAACCGTCTGCATGTGGACGGCTACCGGGACCGCACCGACCGTCCGCACGCGGCGGTGTACGGAACCGTCCCCAATCCGCTCCACATGCCGTGACGGACCCGGCTGTCAGTGGTCCCGCGTAGGCTTGCAGCGCTATGACGAAGCCCTCCCTCCCCGATCTGCTGCACGCCGCCGTCACCGCCGTCGGCGGCACCGAGCGCCCCGGCCAGGTGGCGATGGCCGAGGCCGTCGCCGGGGCCGTGGACGAGAACTCCCACCTCCTCGTCCAGGCCGGCACCGGCACCGGCAAGTCCCTCGGCTACCTGGTCCCGGCGCTCGCGCACGGCGAGAGAGTGGTGGTCGCCACGGCCACCCTGGCCCTCCAGCGCCAGCTCGTGGAGCGCGATCTGCCGCGCACGGTCGACGCGCTGCATCCGCTGCTGCGCCGCCGCCCGGAATTCGCCATGCTCAAGGGCCGCTCGAACTACCTGTGTCTGCACCGCCTCCACGAGGGCGTCCCACAGGAAGAGGAGGACGGCCTCTTCGACGTGTTCGAGCAGGCGACGCCGACCAGCAAGCTCGGCAAGGACCTGCTGCGGCTGCGCGACTGGGCGGACGAGACCGAGACCGGCGACCGCGACGCGCTGACCCCCGGGGTCTCCGACCGCGCCTGGGGCCAGGTCTCGGTCTCCTCCCGGGAGTGCCTGGGCGCCTCGAAGTGTGCGTACGGGGCGGAGTGCTTCGCCGAGGCCGCCAGGGAGCGCGCCAAGCTCGCCGATGTGGTCGTCACCAACCACGCGCTGCTCGCCATCGACGCGATCGAGGGCGCCCCGGTCCTCCCGCAGCACGAGGTCCTGATCATCGACGAGGCCCATGAGCTGGTCTCCCGGGTCACCGGCGTCGCCACCGGCGAGCTCACGCCCGGCCAGGTCAACCGCGCCGTCCGCCGGGCCGCCAAGCTCGTCAACGAGAAGGCCGCGGACCAGCTCCAGACGGCGTCGGAGACCTTCGAACGCCTCATGGAGCTGGCCCTGCCCGGCCGCCTGGAGGAGATCCCCGAGGACCTCGGCTACTGCCTGATGGCGCTGCGGGACGCGGCCCGTACGGTCATCTCGGCGCTCGGCTCGACCCGCGACAAGTCGGTTCAGGACGAGGACGCGGTCCGCAAGCAGGCGCTCGCCTCGCTGGAGAACGTCCATGCCGTCGCCGAGCGCATCGCCAACGGCTCCGAGTACGACGTCGTCTGGTACGAACGCCATGACCGCTTCGGCGCGTCCCTCCGGGTGGCTCCGCTGTCCGTCTCGGGCCTGCTGCGCGAGAAACTCTTCGAGGACCGCTCGGTGACCCTCACCTCCGCCACCCTCAAGCTGGGCGGCGACTTCAACGGGGTCGCCGCCTCCCTGGGCCTGGCCCCCGAGGGCACGGCGGGCGAGGACGTCCCGCCCTGGAAGGGCCTGGACGTCGGCTCCCCCTTCGACTACTCGAAGCAGGGCATCCTCTACGTCGCCAAGCATCTGGCCCAGCCGGGCAGGGAGGGCAGCCGTACGGACATGCTCGATGAGCTCAGCGAGCTGATCGAGGCGGCGGGCGGCCGGACGCTCGGCCTCTTCTCCTCCATGCGCGCCGCCCAGGCCGCCGCGGAGGAGCTGCGCGGCCGGCTGGACCTGCCGATCCTCCTGCAGGGTGAGGAAACCCTCGGCGAGCTGATCCGCGCCTTCGCCGAGGACGCCCGTACCTGCCTGTTCGGCACGCTCTCCCTGTGGCAGGGCGTCGATGTACCGGGGGCGAACTGCCAGCTGGTGGTGATGGACCGGGTGCCGTTCCCGCGTCCGGACGACCCGCTGATGAGCGCCCGGCAGAAGGCCGTGGAGGAGGCCGGCGGCAATGGCTTCATGGCGGTCGCGGCGACCCATGCGGCCCTGTTGATGGCCCAGGGCGCGGGGCGTCTGGTGCGTGCCACCGGCGACCGCGGGGTGGTCGCGGTCCTCGACCCGCGCGTGGAGCGGGCCCGCTACGGCTCCTTCCTCCGCAAGTCGATGCCCGACTTCTGGTACACCACCGACCGCAACCAGGTCCGCCGCTCGCTGGCCGCCATCGACGCAGCAGCACAGGCCTCACAGGCCGACACCCCCTAGGCGGCGCACTTCCGGGGGTCTTGCACCGCAACCCTCCATTGAGCAACTCCCACCGGACCGCCACCCCCTCCGCGAAAGTGGCGCCGGTTCAGGCGCACAGCGCAGAGCCCCGGAACCGGCGCAGTGGTTCCGGGGCTCGGTCGTGAGGGGTGGTTCAGACGCGGCGCAGTACCGCCACCACCTTGCCGAGGATGGTCGCCTCGTCGCCGGGGATCGGCTGGTACGCGGAGTTGTGCGGCAGCAGCCACACATGGCCGTCCTCGCGCTTGAAGCGCTTGACGGTGGCCTCGCCGTCCAGCATCGCGGCGACGATGTCCCCGTTCTCGGCGACCGGCTGGCGGCGGACCGTGACCCAGTCACCGTCGCAGATGGCGGCTTCGATCATGGAGTCGCCGACCACCTTCAGCACGAACAGTTCGCCGTCGCCGACGAGCTGGCGGGGGAGCGGGAAGACGTCCTCGACCGACTCCTCGGCGAGGATCGGGCCGCCGGCGGCGATCCGGCCGACCAGCGGTACATAGGACGCGGCGGGCTTGCCTGCGGTCTCCGTCGCGGCGGTGCTGGTCTGGTCCGAGCCGCGGACCTCGTACGCCCGGGGGCGGTGCGGGTCGCGCCGCAGGAAGCCTTTGCGCTCGAGCGCCATGAGCTGGTGGGCGACGGAGGAGGTGCTGGACAGTCCGACGGCCTGGCCGATCTCGCGCATGGACGGCGGGTAGCCGCGCCGCTGCACGGAATCCCGGATCACCTCGATCACCCGGCGCTGGCGGTCGGTGAGTCCGGAGCTGTCGGCCCGGATGCCTGGGGGCCGGCCCGGCAGTGCACGGGTGGGCTTCTGCTCTTCGGAGTCCGACGTGGCGTCGTCCATCGGCCGCTGTGCCTTCTGCTGGTGTTCGAACCGGCTCTGGGAGTGGCTCTGTGCGGTGATGGTCGCGCTGTCTGCGGTGGTGGTCACGTCGGCCCCTCTCGAAATGTTCTCCCTAGTTAGCCAACGGTAGTTGCTTTCGAAAGGTTGCGCCAAACACACGTTCGAGTGAAATATTCGCAGATTGGTACCCGGATCAAGTGGCTGGGTGTATGGCCGAACGGCATTCCGGGTCTTCGGCAGGGTGCGTGTGCCCGCTTTTCCGGCCGGACGGCGGGGCCCGTCCGCCGTCGCGCGCAGGCCTCGGCGGCCGTCCGTTCCGGCCCGGCCGATTCTGTCATCCCGGCCCCGCCGCACCGCCGGCCGGGTGGCTTCCCGTACCCTCGTGGGCGACCGCCCGGCCCGCCTCCGCCGCGACACGCGGTAGGCAGATGTAAGCGGCCCGACACCACATCTAGTGGTTAGATGCGGTCGGCCACCCAGAAGTTGTGGTGCCTGGTCCCTGAGGGGCCGGGAATCGCCTATGCTGGTGGCTGCTCCGAAGGGCCCGTACGGACCGGCCGAGAGGTCTGTCGCCGTACGTGGGGCTCGTTGGCGTACGTACGTCCGTATATCACAGGGTGAGGAGGGTGGAGCCATGCACTGCCCCTTCTGCAGGCACCCGGACAGCCGGGTCGTCGACAGCCGCACCACCGATGACGGGACGGCGATCCGCCGGCGCCGCCAGTGCCCCGACTGCTCCCGCCGTTTCACGACCATCGAGACGGCGTCACTGATGGTGATCAAGCGGAGCGGGGTCACCGAACCCTTCAGCCGCAACAAGGTCATCGCGGGAGTGCGCAAGGCGTGCCAGGGCCGTCCGGTCACCGAGGACGCCCTCGCCAAACTCGGCCAGCGGGTCGAGGAGGCGGTGCGTGCCACCGGCAGTGCCGAGCTGTCCACCCATGACGTCGGGCTCGCCATACTGGGCCCGCTGCAGGAACTCGACCTCGTCGCGTACCTGCGCTTCGCGTCCGTTTACCGGGCGTTCGACTCGCTTGAGGACTTCGAGGCGGCCATCGCCGAGCTGCGGGAGCAGCGCGAGCTGGGGCCGCCCGGACCGGAATGCGGGACCGAGGGGGAGGCCGGCGGCCCGGCCGTCCCCGTCCCCGCCACCGCCGCCGACTGAGTTCGGCGCGCATCCAGGACCTGTACCGGGGCGAGAGCAGGGCGTCCCGGCCGCAGAAAGACATACACCGTGCCACGGAATGCGTGCGCACATATGGGCGTTTGCCCGTATACAGGGAGGCGGAATGACAGAGACGACGAGCGGCCCGGCACGAGGCTCCCGCGCCAAGGGCAGCAAGGCGAGCAAGGGTCTGCGTATCGAGCGCATCCACACCACACCCGGCGTGCACCCGTACGACGAGGTGGAGTGGGCGTCTCGTGACGTCGTCATGACCAACTGGCGCGACGGCTCGGTCAACTTCGAGCAGCGTGGCGTCGAGTTCCCCGACTTCTGGTCGGTGAACGCGGTCAACATCGTCACGAGCAAGTACTTCCGTGGCGCGGTGGGTTCCCCGACCCGTGAGTCCAGCCTCAAGCAGCTCATCGACCGTGTGGTCAAGACGTACCGGAAGGGCGGCGAGGACAACGGTTACTTCGCCTCCCCGGCGGACGCCGAGATCTTCGAGCACGAGCTGGCCTACGCTCTGCTCCACCAGGTCTTCAGCTTCAACTCCCCGGTGTGGTTCAACGTCGGCACCCAGCAGCCGCAGCAGGTCAGCGCCTGCTTCATCCTCTCCGTCGACGACTCCATGGAGTCGATCCTCGACTGGTACAAGGAAGAGGGGATGATCTTCAAGGGCGGCTCCGGCGCCGGCCTGAACCTCTCCCGTATCCGCTCCTCCAAGGAGCTGCTCTCCTCCGGCGGCAACGCCTCCGGCCCGGTCTCCTTCATGCGCGGCGCCGACGCGTCGGCCGGCACGATCAAGTCGGGCGGCGCCACCCGCCGTGCGGCCAAGATGGTCGTCCTGGACGTGGACCACCCGGACGTCGAGGCCTTCATCGAGACCAAGGTGAAGGAGGAGGAGAAGGTCCGCGCGCTGCGCGACGCGGGCTTCGACATGGACCTGGGCGGCGACGACATCACGTCCGTCCAGTACCAGAACGCCAACAACTCGGTCCGGGTGAACGACGAGTTCATGAAGGCCGTCGAGGCCGGCTCGAAGTTCGGGCTGCGCGGCCGGATGACCGGTGAGGTCATCGAGGAGGTCGACGCCAAGGGTCTCTTCCGCAAGATGGCGGAGGCCGCCTGGGCGTGCGCCGACCCCGGCATCCAGTACGACGACACCATCAACCACTGGCACACCTCGCCGGAGTCGGGCCGGATCACCGCGTCCAACCCCTGCAGCGAGTACATGCACCTGGACAACTCCTCGTGCAACCTCGCCTCGCTCAACCTCCTGAAGTTCCTGCGCGCCGATGACCTGGGCAACCAGTCCTTCGACGCCGAGCGCTTCGCCAAGGTCGTCGAGCTGGTCATCACCGCGATGGACATCTCCATCTGCTTCGCCGACTTCCCGACCCAGAAGATCGGCGAGACCACCCGCGCCTACCGCCAGCTGGGCATCGGCTACGCCAACCTCGGCGCCCTGCTGATGGCCACCGGCCACGCCTACGACTCGGACGGCGGCCGCGCGCTGGCCGGTGCCATCACCTCCCTGATGACGGGCACCTCCTACAAGCGCTCCGCCGAACTGGCCGCGGTCGTCGGTCCGTACGACGGCTACGCCCGTAACGCGGACGCCCACAAGCGCGTCATGAAGCAGCACTCCGACGCCAACGGCACCGCGGTGCGCATGGACGACCTGGACACCCCGGTCTGGGCCGCGGCCACCGAGGCCTGGCAGGACGTCATCCGCCTCGGCGACAAGAACGGCTTCCGCAACGCCCAGGCGTCGGTGCTCGCCCCGACCGGCACCATCGGCCTGATGATGGACTGCGACACCACGGGCGTCGAGCCGGACCTGGCCCTGGTCAAGTTCAAGAAGCTGGTCGGCGGCGGCTCCATGCAGATCGTGAACAACACGGTCCCCAAGGCGCTCAAGCGGCTCGGCTACCAGCCCGAGCAGGTCGAGGCGATCGTCGCGCACATCGCCGACCACGGCAATGTCGTCAACGCCCCCGGTCTGAAGCCCGAGCACTACGAGGTCTTCGACTGCGCCATGGGCGACCGCGCCATCTCCCCGATGGGCCACGTCCGCATGATGGCCGCCGCGCAGCCCTTCCTCTCCGGCGCGATCTCCAAGACGGTCAACGTCCCGGAGACGGCCACCGTCGAGGAGATCGAGGACGTCTACTTCCAGGGCTGGAAGCTCGGCCTGAAGGCGCTGGCGATCTACCGCGACAACTGCAAGGTCGGCCAGCCGCTCTCCGCCAAGAAGAAGGAGGAGGAGAAGAAGGCCGAGGCCGAGCCGGTCGCCGAGAAGAAGGTCGTCGAGTACCGCCCGGTCCGCAAGCGCCTCCCGAAGGGTCGTCCCGGCATCACCACCTCCTTCACGGTCGGCGGCGCCGAGGGCTACATGACCGCCAACTCCTACCCGGACGACGGTCTCGGTGAGGTCTTCCTGAAGATGTCCAAGCAGGGTTCGACCCTCGCGGGCATGATGGACGCCTTCTCCATCGCGGTGTCGGTGGGCCTCCAGTACGGCGTGCCGCTGGAGACCTACGTCTCGAAGTTCACCAACATGCGCTTCGAGCCGGCCGGTATGACCGATGACCCGGACGTGCGGATGGCGCAGTCGATCGTCGACTACATCTTCCGCCGCCTGGCGCTGGACTTCCTGCCGTTCGAGACCCGCTCGGCGCTCGGCATCCACTCCGTCGAGGAGCGCACGCGCCACCTGGAGACCGGTTCGTACGAGCCGTCCGAGGACGAGGTCGACGTCGAGGGCCTGGCCCAGTCGGCGCCCCGCCAGACGGAGTCGGTGACCGAGTCCACCCCGGCGGCGAAGATCGTCGAGGAGGCCGCCGCCCCGGCCCCGAAGCAGGCGCACACCAACGCCGAACTCGTCGAGATGCAGCTGGGCATCAACGCCGACGCCCCCCTGTGCTTCTCCTGCGGGACGAAGATGCAGCGGGCCGGCAGCTGCTACCTGTGCGAGGGCTGCGGGTCGACCAGCGGGTGCAGCTGACAAACGGGCGGTGCTGCCGCGAGAGCAACACGCGGCAACACCTGACAAGTAGTCCCTGACGGAAGGGGCGTCGGCCTCGCGCCGGCGCCCCTTCCGCGCAGTGGCCGCCCCGGTGACACACCTGCCGCTCCAGCGCCCGGCACTTGGAGATCATCCGCGAGAAATGGGGCGACGCAGCGGTGCGGCAGGTCCCACAATCGTCCGGTGACTGACGAGAAGCGCTGCCTCACGCTCCATGTTGTCGTTCCCGATCCTCCGCGGAGCGGCGCCGCCGTGGAGGTCCGCCCGCTGGTCGACGGTGAGGACATCCTGGCCGGTGTGTTCACGGAAGGGCCGGGCGAAGATCCCAAGTACCTCTTGCTGCCGGACGGCCCGCTCGCGCCCGGTACCGAGCCGCACGAGGTGCGGCTGGCCGAGGCCGCGTGCACCGAAGCCTGCTGCGGCGCTCTCTACGTGACCATCCGGCGGGACGGCGACCACGTGGTCTGGAGCGAGTGGCGCAACCCCGACAAGGACGGCGTCGAGCTACCCGAGTTCCGGTTCGATGCCCGGGAGTACTGCGCGGAGGTCGAGCGGGCGGTCGCGGACCACAGTTGGGAGTGGCCGGCGCGAACCGTTGCCCGGCTGCTGGAGCGGGACCTCGGAGCGCGCACCGGCTGGCTTGCACAGTGGGAATGCGAACTCGGCGGAGTGTCTACCTGGCCGTGGCAACCCGACCGGGTCAACGTCTTCTTCTTCCATCCGGGGCGCGCAGCCCTCAGGGAAGACCGCCCGTGGCTGCAATTCCGGATGGTGCTTGCCGTTTCCGGCGACGACCCCGCGGAGCAGGCCGGGAGACTCGCCGAGCACATCGTGGCGGGTGACCCACGGCGGGCGGCCGAGGTCTGTGGCGGATCACGGGTGTTTGCCGGGCAGCTCGGTTACCCCTGGCCGAAGCGGCGGAGAGCCTGATCGAGAGAACTGCCGCACGAGCAGCCGTCGTCGAGGACGCTCAGCCCCCTGCGAGAGAGGGTGCCGACCACCAGACCGGCACCCACTCCGCCGTTCTTGCGCCGTGGTCCGTCAGCGGCCCATTTCGGCGGTGAACGTGTTCGGGTCGGTGTCGAAGCCCCGGACCGTCGACTGGAAGCGCCACTGTCCGGCGTCGTCCCGGGTGAACTCGGCGACCGTCGCGGCGGTCGCCCCCGCGACCTCGGTGAAGTCGTGCTCCGCGAGGTCGGTGTAGCCCTCGCGGATGCGTACGGCGGTGTTCGCGATATCGCCGAAGAGTTTGCGGCCCTCACCCTGCTGGATGGCCACTCCGACGATCACCCGGGTATAGGTGTCGGCCAGCCGGTCCAGTTCCAGCGTCATGATCTCGTCGAAGCCGAATCCCTGGCCGGTCCTGCTGTCGCGGTTGAGGGTGATGGTCCCGTCGGGCGAGCGGCTGTCGAAGTGCACCAGAAAGGCCGGGTCGCCGTGCGGTGCGTCGGCCGTATAGGTCGCCGCCACGATGTCCAGGTCATTGTCCGGCGTCCCGATGGGGCTCGGGTCCCACTTGAGCGTTACCTCGACCTTCTCGATCCCTTTGCTGAGCGTGCTCACCGGACTTCCCTCCCGTCATCTCCCGGGGGCGTGGTACGACCTGCGCGATCGGGCGGCGACTCCCCGGGGCTTCCCGTTGGCTGACCATCGTGCCATGCCCAACGGCCCGTGGGCGGGGTGAACTGCCCCTGGTCACCGGTGCTTTGCCGTCGGAGGAGATGGCTCAAAAGCGCCGTCGGGGCCAGGGGGCAGCCATGGGGTGTCAATGGTTCCGCTCGTCCCAGAGGCGGTTGAGCTGTCCGTCCAGGACATCCAGCGCCTCGGCGGGGGAGAGATGCCCGATCAGGACATGGGTGGTGAGGCCGTCGGCCAGGGCGAGGAGGGCGCGGGCCGCGCGGTCCGGGTCGGCGGTGCCGGATGCCTCGGCGATCAGACGCGCGCACATCGTGTGCAGCCCGGTGTAGTTGGCGCGCAGAATTCCGGCCAGGGGCGGGCTGACGGCGGCCTGCGCCACGAAGGCCAGCCAGACCCGCGCCTCGGCCCGGTGTTCCTCCTGCAGCAGCGACACCTCGGTCACGGCGTGCCCGAGCGCCGTACGGGCCGACTGGGCGGGCGATGCGGCGAGCCGGGACGACACCCGCGCGGTGATCCGCTCGCCGATGTGGCCCAGCGCGAAGACCAGCATCTCTTCCTTGGTGCCGAAGCAGCGCTGGACGGCCCCCATGGACACCTGGGCGCGGGCCGCCACATCGCGGAGCGTGACCCCCTCCAGGCCGCTCTCGTCGGCGAGTTGGCACACCGCCTCGGCGATCTGCCGGCGCCGGCTCTCGTGGTCGACCTGTCTGGGCATGCTCCGCCCTCCGGTTATTCGATGCGTGCGTATCGGTGACAAGGCTACGATGGCGAGTGATGTGATGCGGATGCATCGGAACGTGCGGGAGGGTCTCCCGTGTAGCCGGGAAAGGGCCGTTCGCGGCCGGAAGAGGGGGAGGGCATGCGCGACGCGCTGTGGAGGGTGACGGCCCGCGCTCAGGCGGCGGCGGTACGCACCGGCGGGGTCTCGGCAGTGGAACTGGTCGAGGCGCATCTGGAGCGGATCGCCGAGGTCAACCCGGCCGTCAACGCCGTCACCCAGCTGCTCGCCGGGCAGGCGCGGAGCGAGGCGGCGGAGGCCGACCGCAGACGTGCGGCGGGAGTTGAACAGGGGCCGCTGGCCGGTGTGCCGTTCACCGTCAAGGAGACCACGGCCGTCCAAGGGGTACCGACGACCTACGGCGCGGAGCGCTTCCGGGACTTCGTCGCGCGCTCCGATGCGCCCCCGGTGGCGCGTCTGCGCGCGGCGGGCGGTATCCCCATAGGCCACAGCAACATGCCGACCCTCATCCTGGCCGGCATCCACACCCGCAGCGAACTGTTCGGGGACACCGCGAACCCCTGGAGCACCGCGGTCACGCCGGGCGGCAGTAGTGGTGGCGACGGCGCGGCCGTGGCGACCGGTATGGCCCCGCTCGGACTCGGCAACGACTCCGGAGGTTCGGTGCGCATTCCCGCGTCCTTCTGTGGCGTCGCGGGTCTGAAGCCGACCTACGGGCGGTTCGCCGCCGATCACCGCATCGGCCCGGACGACCCAGGCCCCGCCGCCCAACTGCTCGTGGTCGACGGCCCGCTGGCCCGTACGGTCGACGATCTGCGGCTCGCGTACGAGGTGCTGGCCGGCGCCGACCCGCGCGACCCGCGGACCGTGCCGGTGCCGCCCTACGGTCCGCCGCCGACGCGTCCCCTCAGGGTGGCGATGGTGACGGACCCCGGAGGCGGCGGGGTGCATCCGGTGGTGCGCCGGGCCGTGGAGAGCGCGGCGGACGCGCTGCGGGACGCGGGGTACGAGGTGCGGGAAGTGGCGGACGTACCGCGGCTGGATGAGGCCCTCGACGTCTACGCCAGGATGACGCTCACGGAGTTCGCCACCACCTGGCCGGCGGTCAAGCCGCTGCTCGGGGAGGGCGGGCACCGCTATGTCGAGTGGGGCATGGCGAGGTCGCACCCCGTGGAGCTGCCGGAGTATCTGCGGCTGACCGGGGTGCGGATGGGCATCCAGCGGGACTGGGCGGCCTTCCTGGACGAGTATCCGCTGGTCCTGGGGCCGGTGTTCACCGATCCGCCGTTCGCCCCGGGGGAGGAGGCGCGGGACGAGGAAGGCTATCGGCGGGTGCAGCGGGCGATACGGCTGTGCACCGTGACCAGTTTCGTCGGGGTGCCCGCGGTGGCCGTACCCACCGGGGTGGTGGACGGGCTGCCCTACGGAGTGCAGGTGATCGGGCGCTCCTACCGGGAGGACCTGTGCCTGGAGGCGGCCGAGGCGGTGGAGCGGCGGCTCGGTGTCCTGGCTCCCATCGATCCCCGACCGTAAGGAAGTTCGGGGTGGTGCGTTGTGACGCGCAGTGATCCCGGTCCGGCCTCGGGCCGTACGATGGCGCGGTGCTGGTCAAGTGGATTCGCCTCACCGTCGTGGACCGTCGAGGGTTCGAGCGGGGGCAGCGGAAATGGGCGGGGCTGCTGGGTGAGCCGGGGTTCCGGGGACAGGGCGGCGGATGGAGCCGGGCACGGCCGGGCGTCGCGCATCTGGTCGCCTTCTGGGAGAGCCGGGCGTTCTACGACTCCTTCATGGCGCGCTCGCACGACCGGCTGGCGGCCGCCCAGGTTGGCACCTTCAAGGACGCTCAAGTCCGGCTGTTCGAGCACGAGTTTGACGTGAAGGTCGGATTCCGCCCGTCCTTCGGCGATGTGGACGTCCTGCGGCTGGCCCACTGCCAGGTGCACCAGGACCGGGTGGACCACTTCATGCTGATGCAGGAGAAGGTCTGGAACCCCGCGATGGCGGGTTCGCCGGGCATGCTGCGCGGGATGCTGGGGCGGGCCCCGGGGGAGGAGTTCCTGGTGCTGTCCCTGTGGCAGTCGGCAGCCGAGCGGGGGAAGTACCGGCCCGAGCGGGTGGAGCGGCTGGCGCTGCGCGCCCAGATAGCCGCGGATGTCCGGGCGATCGCGGGCGACGTGGTGCAGCTCGAACCGTCGTGGACGGTATGAGGGGCGGCACGGCCAGGGGGCCGCTCATGGGGCGCCGTCCGCCTCGCCGCCGGCGGTGAACGCCCCGGCGCGGGCGGCTGCCAGCGTTGCCGCCACGGCTTGCTCGGCCACGGTGTCGTCGACCGGTTCGCGGGTGATGAACAGGCGGAAGAACAGCGGCGCGGAGACGGAGCGCACGAGTGCTCCGGCGTCGATGCCGTGGTGCGGGGCGGAGCCGGGGCCGGTGCCGGTGCCGGTGGCGGATTCAGGGTCTGCGGGGGTTTTCCGTGCGGCGTTCGTGGCCGTCGGCAACTCCCCGCGCCGCACGGCGCGTTCGACGACGGCCTCGCAGCGCGCGAACCTCTCGGCGTAGTAGGCGCGCAGTGCATGGGCCGCCCGCTCGGACTGGAAGGCGGCGGCGATCATCGCGGAGCCCGACGCGGCCACCGCCGGGTCGGTGAACGAGACGACGACCTCCTGGACCAGGGCGCGCAGATCGCCTTCCAGGGAACCGGTGTCGGGCGGGGCCCAGCTGTCCTCGCCCGCGAGATCCAGCGCGTCCGCGACCAGGCCCTCGACGTCCTTCCAGCGTCGGTAGAGCGTCGTCTTGTGCACACCGGAGTGGGCGGCGACGTATTCGACGGTCAGGCCGGGATAGCCGTGCTCGGTGAGGCCGGCCAGTACGGCGTCGCGGACGGCGGCGCGGGTACGGGCGGTGCGGCCGCCGGGGCGCAGGGTGCCGGGGGTGGGTGCGGGACCGCCCTGCTCGCGGCCGTCGTCGGGCACGGTCCGGTCAGTCAATTGCAACTCCAGTTGCGTTAGTCGGGCCGGTCTGTCATCATCATCGTAATGCGACCATGGTTGCGTTTAACTCGGGGGATGAGAATGACGACCCAGCTTTCCTTGTACGACCTCACGACGTCCTGCGGAGATCACCTGCCCGTCGGCGGGTCCGCCCACCACCTCGCGCCCGGCCTCGTCGAAGAGGCCGAAGCCGCATCGGCGGTAAGGCTCGATGCCCTGCTCCACCGCTCCCGCGTCCGCCGGCCGAGGCGACGCCGCGGCGGCCGCTTCTGCGGGATACGCGTCGGCCGGCTCGCCCGCCGACGACGGGAGCGGCGGGGGACGGATGTGCGACGGGCGTGGTTGCGGCAGCGTGCGACAGGGGCAAGGCGCCCGTTTTAGGCTGGCGGCATGGCTCGGCCCCGACGCATCGTTCTCATCCGCCACGGAGAGTCGGAGGGGAATGTCGACGACACCGTGTACGAGCGCGAACCCGATCATGCGCTCGCCCTGACCGGGGCCGGGCTGCGGCAGGCGGCGGAGGCCGGCGGCGCGGTGCGCGAGATGTTCGGCGACGAGCGGATCTCCGCCTATGTCTCGCCGTACCGGCGCACCCACCAGACCTTCCGCGAACTCCGCCTCGACCCCACCAAGGTCCGGGTGCGCGAGGAGCCCCGGCTGCGTGAGCAGGACTGGGGCAACTGGCAGGACCGCGAGGACGTACGACGGCAGAAGGCCTACCGGGACGCCTACGGCCACTTCTTCTACCGCTTCGCCCAGGGGGAGTCCGGAGCCGATGTCTACGACCGGGTCGGGGCGTTCCTGGAGAGCCTGTGGCGCAGCTTCGAGGACCCCCACCACCCGCCGAACGTCCTGATCGTCACGCACGGACTCACCATGCGGCTGTTCTGTATGCGCTGGTTCCACTGGACGGTGGCCGACTTCGAGTCGCTGTCGAACCCCGGCAACGCGGAGTGGCGCACCCTGCTGCTCGGCCCCGACGGCCGCTACAGCCTTGACCGGCCCTTCGAGCGTTGGTGTGAACCCGTTCCTTACGGGGCCACCGGTTAGAGTGCACACCGATGACCCTCGACCACCGTGACGCAGACCGCTGTGAGCGGGCTCTGGCGAGCCTGCGCGGACTGTCCGTGGGTGATGCCCTCGGATCCCAGTTCTTCGTCCCCGCGAATTACCCCTCCCTCAAGCGCCGGGTGCCGCCTCCCGCCCCCTGGCAGTGGACCGACGACACCGAGATGGCCTGCTCCGTCCTGGCCGTCCTCACCACCCACGGACGGATCGACCAGGACGCCCTCGCCCGCTCCTTCGCCGACCACCACGACTTCGACCGTGGCTACGGGCCGGCCGTCAACCGCATGCTGCGGCTGATCCGCGAGGGCGGCGACTGGCGCGAGCTGGCGTCCGGGCTCTTCAACGGTCAGGGCTCGTGGGGCAACGGTGCCGCGATGCGGATCGCCCCCCTCGGCGCCTGGTACGCCGACGACCCCGAGCAGGCCACCCACCAGGCGGAGATCTCCGCCTACACCACCCACCAGCACCGCGAGGCCGTCGTCGGCGCCATGGCCGTCGCCGCCGCGGCCGCCCTGGTCGCCGACCCGACGCGCGACACCGGCCCCGAGCAGCTGCTCGACGGGGTGCTGGAGCTGATCCCGCGCAGCGCCGTACAGGCCGGGCTGCGCCGGGCCCGCGACATGCTCGACTACGCCGACTCCGGCACCGTCGCCGCAGTCCTGGGCTGCGGACGGCGCACCAGCGCCCATGACACCGTGCCCTTCGCCCTGTGGGCCGCCGCCCAGCATCTCGGCAACTACGAGCGAGCGTTCTGGACCACGGCCCAGGCGGGCGGCGACGTCGACACCACGTGCGCCATCGTCGGCGGGATCGTCGCCGCCGCCGGACGCGCCGGAGCCCCTCCGCAGGCGTGGCTGGACGGCGCCGAGCCCCTCCCGTCCTGGACCCCCGCCCTCGCCGACTGACCACGGCCGTACCGCCGCTTCCTCGCTCCGCCTCCGCCTCCGCCCGCCGCGCGCCCGCCGGACACGTCCGCTCCCGTGGCTGGGATCACCCTCCAACGGCCTGCGCCGCACGGCGACTTCGGCTCCGCACGGGTGCGCGCAAGGCACCGGAACTGCTGCGTCCGTCACCTGCCCCGCCCTCTGTACGCCCACGTCGGCATACCCGCCGGTAGCGGCACCGTCCTGCCCTGCTCACGCGGCCACCGGCACGGATTGCCGCCGGCTTCGGATCCGATGCGGACGGCCGGGCCGAATAGGCGTAACCTGGCTGGCGCCATGCCGTACGAGCCCCCCACACATTCCGTCGAGCGATCATTGCGCGCCACGACGGGCGCCAAGATCGTTGCAGGTGTCGACGAGGTCGGACGCGGAGCGTGGGCCGGTCCGGTCAGCGTCTGCGCAGCCATCACCGGTCTGCGTCGGCCGCCCGACGGACTCACCGATTCCAAGCTGCTGACACCCAAGCGCCGCACCGAACTCTGTGATGTGCTCGGTGAGTGGGTCACGTCGTATGCCCTGGGGCATTCCTCGCCGGAGGAGATCGACGAGCTGGGCATGACCGCCGCCCTGCGGCTCGCGGCCGTACGCGCCCTGGAGGCGCTGCCGGTCCGGCCGGACGCGGTCATCCTCGACGGCAAGCACGACTACCTGGGCGCGCCGTGGCGGGTCCGCACGGTCATCAAGGGCGACCAGTCCTGTATCGCGGTTGCCGCCGCGTCCGTGATCGCCAAGGTGCGACGCGACGCGATGATGACCGAACTGGGCCTGGCCTACGCCGACTTCGACTTCGCGGCCAACGCCGGCTACCCCTCGCCGACCCATCGCATCGCCCTGGAGGAGTACGGTCCCACGCCGCACCACCGAGTGTCGTGGTCCTACATGGACGCCCTGCCCCGGTGGCGGCATCTGAAGAAGGTGCGCATCACCCCCGAAGCAGCCGCTCTGGAAGCCGGTGGCCAACTCGGCTTCGATTTCTGAGCGGTGCGGACATGAATTCGGTACCCGATGACATGTTCCGCACTTACGTTTGATAGACATCCCTTTATGCCTCTCATCCCCGAGGAGCCTCAGATTCACGAGAGTGTCCCGGGTCCCCGCGCAACTCCGGCCGCCGGCCGCACCGCGTCGACCCCCCGTCCCGTTCCTGGCCCCGGTCCCCGCCCCGCACCGCCGCGTGGCGCCCCCGCGTCCAGTGTCCGTCCGGGCAAGCCCGGACCTGCCGCCCCGCCGCGTGGTCCTGTCGCCGCTCCGCCGGCGCAGCGCACCAACTCCCCGCAGCCGCCTGCCGGTAAGGCCGGCACCGCTGCAGGAGCGCAGCTCCAGCTGATCCCGGCCCCGGCCGGCGGCGCGGTCGACGCCGCCGACGAGGCCGTCGACCTGCTGCTGGACTCCGGGCGTGCGCCGGGTGAAATCCTGGTGCTGACCACCGGCGAGACCCACCCGTGGGCCGCGCACGAACTGTCCTTCGGCGAGGCGTCCTACTGGGCCCAGCAGGACGCCGCGGACGATGTGTTCTACGCGGACGCCGCGGCCGGGCGAGCCACCGGCCGGCCCGTCGTGGTCGTCGCCGTCAACGGTGGTTCGGACGAGGTCACCGCGCAGGCGCTGCCCGCGGCGATGGCCCGGGCCGGAACGCTGCTGATCGTCTGCGGGGACCCGCAGCGGATCAACGGCGTGCTCGGCGCTCACGCCTGACCGCTGCCGGTACGCAACAGCCCGTCGGCCCTGGAGGCCGTCGGGCTCGCTTGCGTACCGACGGGCGGGGACCGGAGCCGGGGCCCACCGCAGGGCTGTTCGCTCACCCGCCGAGCGCGGAAGCCCGCGACGCCCGCCCGGTCCGCTCAGCGGGCCGCAGTGTGCCGAAGGGCTTCCGGTGCGCCGCCGCCGGTGCGCCACGGCACCGGCCGGTTCTGCGCGGGAATGCCCATAGCCGTACGCGGGGCATCCGGACGTGCCGCCGTCGTGCGGCGCCTCTCCCTGCGCCCCGCCCCCGAAGAGCCCGGTTCTCCGAGCGGCTGGGTGTCCCTCGGGGACGGCCTCGGACGGCGCCCGCCCCGGCCCTCTCCCAGTACCTGCCAGCGGTCCGGGGTCAGTGCGATGTACGCGCCGCAGCGCAGCCCGTGCAGGGTGCAGGCGTCGCGCAGCCCCCACATCCACGCCCCGTCCGTCTCCGTCCAACGGGGCTCGCCCTCACGGCAGTAGAGCAGCACGGCGGTCCGCACCGGGGCGCGCAGCCGCAGGTCGTGCGGGATGACCCGGCGCAGATGCGCCAGCAGCACATTGCGGAATTCCCAGCCGTCGGGAGCGACGGCGAGCTCGGTGAACGAAGCGCTGGCCGTCACCCGCTCCTGCGGATCGAGCACGGCGACGATGGCTGTCGACGGCCCCGGGCGATGACGATCGTGCAGACCGGCGACGACCTCCCGGGGATTGCGCAGCAACGGGATGCCGGCCGACGCCCATTCGGCGGGCTCCAGCATCCGTCCCAGTCGGGCGGAATCGGCGGACGCGGGCGGAGGCGTCTGCGGGGGCGAGGCGAAGCCGAAGGTCACGTTTCTCCCTTCGTCTAGGCGTCCGCATCGGACGGTGGCCCGGCGCGCGGATCGGCACCACGGCATGGCCCTGCCTGACCACGGACGGCCGGTAAGGGGAAGCACCTCCAATTCTCGCGGTCGTACACCCATGCGGCAATGAGTGATTCCCGCCCATGACCGGAATCGCCAAAGACATCCCAAATATCCCCGCGCGTCGCCGTGGGACGTACCGGGCTCAGCCCTGTACGGCGAGGACCAGCGGAAACACCGCCTCCGCTCCTGCCCGGCGCAGGAGTCGAGCGGCCACGGCCAGGGTCCAGCCGGTGTCGGCGTAGTCGTCCACCAACAGCACCGGGCCACCCGCCCCGGACACGGCCTGCGCCAGCTCCGGCGGCACGCCCAGCGCACCGTGCAGGGCCCGCAGCCGCTGGGCGCTGTTGCTGCGCGGAATCCTGCCGTGCGCACCGTCGTCCGACGAGGTCACCGTGCCCAGGAACGGCATCCGGCCGACCGTCGCGATCCGCTCGGCCAGCGAGTGGATCAGCTGCGGACGGGTGTGTGAGGAGAGCGCGACGACGCCCACCGGGCGGGCCGGTGCCTCCGCCGCCCCCGAGGCCCAACCACCGGGCCCCTTGGCCCAGTCGGCGAGAACCGTGACCACCGCGGCCGCCACCTCGTCCGGGACCGGACTGTCCGCGGCCTGCGGGGCGAGCATCGGACGCAGCCTGTTTCCCCACCCGATGTCGGAGAGCCGCCCCAGGGCACGGCCGGTCGCGGCCAACTCGCCCGCCGGGATACGCCCCTTGAGATCGACCCCGACGGCCGGCAGCCCCGTCGGCCACATCCGCCGCGGCTCGACCTCCACCCCCGGCCGCCCCAGCTCACCGCGCGCCGCGTCCAGCGATGCGGCGGACACCTCGGTGGTGAAACGGGCCCCGGCGCAGTTGTCACAGCGGCCGCACGCCACCGCCGCCTCGTCGTCCAACTGCCGCCGCAGGAACTCCATCCGGCAGCCCGTCGTGGTGGCGTACTCCCGCATCGCCTGCTGCTCGGCCTCGCGCTGACGTGACACCCACGCATAGCGCTCGGTGTCGTACGCCCAGGGCCGGCCGGTGGACGTCCAGCCTCCCTTGACGCGCTGCACGGCGCCGTCCACGTCGAGGACCTTGAGCATGATCTCCAGGCGCGAACGCCGCAGTTCGACCTGCGGCTCCAGGGCCGGCAGCGACACCGGCCGCCCGGCCGCCGCCAGGACGTCCAGGGTCCGCCGCACCTGTTCCTCCGGAGGGAACGCCAGCGAAGCGAAGTACTTCCAGATCGCCTCGTCCTCCCGCCCGGGCAGCAGCAGCACCTCGGCGTGCTCGACCCCACGGCCGGCCCGGCCCACCTGCTGGTAGTACGCGATGGGGGACGACGGCGAGCCCAGATGCACCACGAATCCCAGGTCGGGCTTGTCGAAGCCCATGCCCAGCGCCGAGGTCGCCACCAGCGCCTTCACGCGGTTGGCGAGCAGATCGTCCTCGGCCTGCTGGCGGTCGGCGTTCTCCGTCTTGCCGGTGTACGAGGAGACCGTGTGCCCCCGGTGCCGGAGGAACGCCGTGACCTCCTCCGCGGCGGCGACAGTGAGGGTGTAGATGATCCCCGAGCCCGGCAGCTCGTGCAGATGGTCCGCGAGCCAGGCGAGCCGGTGCGCGGCGTCCGGCAGCGGCAGCACGCCGAGGCTCAGGCTCTCCCGGTCCAGCGGCCCGCGCAGCACCAGTGCCTCGGTGGAGCCCTCGCCCGTCCCGAGCTGTTCGGCGACATCGGCGGTCACCCGCGCGTTGGCCGTCGCGGTGGTGGCGAGCACCGGCACACCGGGCGGGAGATCGGCGAGCATCGTGCGCAGCCGTCGGTAGTCCGGCCGGAAATCATGGCCCCAGTCGGAAATGCAATGCGCCTCGTCGACCACCAGCAGCCCCGTCGCCGCGGCGAGCTTGGGCAGCACCTGATCGCGGAAATCGGGGTTGTTGAGCCGCTCGGGGCTCACCAGGAGGACATCCACCTCACCGGCCGCCACCTCGGCCTGGACGGTGTCCCACTCCTCGGTGTTGGCGGAGTTGATCGTGCGCGCGCGGATACCGGCCCGCGCGGCCGCCTCGACCTGATTACGCATCAGGGCGAGCAGCGGTGAGACGATCACCGTCGGCCCGCTGCCGCGCTCGCGCAGCAGCGCCGTCGCGACGAAGTAGACCGCGGACTTGCCCCAGCCCGTGCGCTGCACGACCAGGGCGCGGCGGTGGTCGGCGACCAGGGCCTCGATCGCGCGCCACTGGTCCTCACGCAGCCTGGCCTCACCGCCGGGATCCCCGACGAGGCGGGTCAGGACGGTATCGGCTGCGGCACGCAGATCTTCGTTGCTCATGCCTCCATGCAACCCGATGCCACTGACATCGCGCGAACCCCCACCCGAACCTGTGGATAACCTCGTCGCCCGAGAGTTATCCACAGGGGTCGCGGAGCGGCGGCAGGCCGCGGGATCTTCGAGTCATGAATCCGCACAGCGAACCGAGCAAGCGCGCCGGCGACAGCAACTCCGCCGCCACTTCCTCTTCCTCGTCCACCCCGAACCCCGCCAACTCCCCGCGTCCGCCCAAGCCTTCGACCCCTGCCGACCCTCCGAGCGCCGTCGGCCCCTCCGGCCCCATCGCACCCGCGAACCGCACCGGCGCCGCGGAGCCGTCCAGCCCCGCGAACACCACAGACCCCTCTGTTCTCTCCAATCCCGCCTACATCGCCGGCTCCCCGTCCCCGTCCGAGCCTGACTCTGCTGCCGCCCGCGCCGAGGCGGCCACCACGCCGTCCGCCGATGCCCAGGTCACCCTGCGCAGTCCGGCCGAGCTCGCCGACGCCTTGCCGTATTTCCTCGGCTTCTATCCGGACGACAGCGTCGTGATGGTGGCCCTGCACGGTGAGCGCGGACGCTTCGGCGGCCGGGTCAGGCTCGGTATCCCGACCGACACCTCGCAGTGGCCGGATGTCGCCGACCAACTTGCCGACTGTCTGATCTCGGCAGGTCAGGAGCGTGATGACCGGCCCGAGGCGATCATCGTCTACCTCTGCCAGGAGCCCCCGGAGGGCGAGAACGGCAAGGACGTCAGGGACCGGCTCCGTCCCCTCGCCCAGCGGCTGCGCACCGCCTGTGGCGCGCTGGACGTGCCGGTCCTGGAAGCCCTCTGTCTCTCGAACGGCCGCTTCTGGTCCTACTGCTGCCCCGATTTCCGCTGTTGCCCCGCCGAGGGCACACCCATGGTCATGCCGGGCACGTCCGTGATGGCCGCGGCCGCCGCGTACGCGGGAATGCAGGTGCGCGGCTCCCTCAAGGAGATGGAGGCCAGGCTGACACCCCGCACCGGACGGCGGGCCGCCGAACAGGAGAAGGCGCTGGACACGGCTGCCGGTGCGCTGGTGCCGCGCATGCTCCGGCGGGACGGGGCGGTGGCCGTCCGCCGCGACACTCTCGAACTGGCCGGCGCCATGATCCGCCGGTTCCGTCTGGACACGCCCTCGGGCAGCAACCGGGCCCGGGACGCCTGCGACGACGCGCTGATCACCGATGCCGAGGCCGCCGATCTCATCCTCGGCCTCCAGGACCGGGTCACCCGTGACCGAGCGGCGGAGTGGATGGACGGCTCCGCGGCCGCGCCGGCCCTCCGGCTCTGGCGTGCCCTCGCCCGCCGCTGCGCCGGCGGCTACGCCGAACACGCGGTGGCTCCGCTCACCCTCGCCGGCTGGGTGTGCTGGTCCACCGAGGACGGTCCCTCGGCCCGTGTCGCCCTCAGCCGCGCCCTGGCCCTCGACCCCGACTACACCTTCGCCCAGCTGCTGCACCGTGCCATCAACGAGGGCCTCGATCCGGAGCCGCTGCGCCGCTGCCTGCGCGAGCAGCACAAGGAGGCGGTCGCCACGACCGAGGCGCCCGCGCCGTCCACCCCTGCGGCCGCCAAGGGAACACCGCGGTCCACGAAACGCCCCGGCCCGAGCCGCCCCGGGCCCACCGGTCGCCACCGTGGACCGCGCGGCACCACGGCACCGGGCACCCGTACGACCGATGGGCGCAGCAGGCGCCGGGCAGGCCGGGGAGACGACCGGAGCCGGCGGTGACCGGGCCGCTGCTGCGAGGCCGGCGTGACCTGGGAACGGGCCGGAGCGTTCACCCGAGTGGCGTAATCCGCCAGGAGTCCCGATCTCACCAGGGAGCACAGCGCGTGCCAGGCACCGTCCCCACTGCTCAACCGGCCGGCCGACTGCCCGGAGCGCGGCGCCCGGCACCGCTCCGGGCGCCGGACCCGCAACCCGTCCACTCCGCACTCGTCTGCGTGGCCCTCCCGGCCCTCGCCGTCTCCCCGGAGTCGGGGCAGCTGACCGGCCAGGGCATGGGCGGCTTCTATCGCGACGGCCGCCGGGTCCTGTCCCGCTGCGAACTGCTGGTCGCGGGCGAGGAACCGCTCATGGTCCAGGGGCGGTTGACCGCAGCGGACCGTGCCCGGTTCCTCGGGACGATCCGCAGGACCGGCGAGCGCGGGCCGGATCCGGAACTCCAGGTGGAGCGGCTGCGGTCCGCCGACGGCACCGAGCGGATCACGTTCCGCAGCAGTGCCACCCGGCCCGTCCGGCTTCCGGTCGAGATCCGGCTGGGCACCGATCTCGCGGAACTCGGGTCCGTCGCCGCCGGCCTCCCGGGCCCTGGCCTGCGGGCCGCGGTCCACGGCTCAGGACTCCGCTGGTCCGGGCCCGGAGTGCACGCCGTGGTGTCCGCGACGCCAGGTCCCGCGGACGTGCTGGCCTCGACGGGCCTGCTGCGCTGGGAACTGGATCTGCCGCCCGGCGCCTGCCGCACCATCGAACTGCGCGCCGGACTGGAACACGACAGGGGCGGACCCGCCGGCGCTCCGGCCAACCACCGGCGCTCCGGTATCGCCCGGATCCCCGGACCGCGCACCGAGCCGGTCGCCCCGCGGAAGCGCGGCGACCGGCCACCGCGCCCCTGGACGGCGGCCCAGCTGGAGTGTGACGACCAGCGGGCCGAGGCGCTCATGGCGGGCAGCCTCGACGATCTCCACGGCCTGCTGATGCGCGACCCGGCGGCCACCGCCGACCTCTATGTCGCCGGTGGATTCCCCTGGCGCTGCGGCCTTGCCCCGGTCGAGGCGCTGTGGGCCGCCCGGATGCTGCTTCCGCTGGGCACCCGGCTCACAGCGGGCACCCTGCGGATGCTCGCCCGTACTCAACGAGCCACACCAGGAGCGGATTTCGGCCTGATTCCCGGCCCTCTCAGAGATGCCGGACCCCACGTCCCACCGAGCTGCACAGGCATCGAGGCCACCCTCCTGTTCCCTGCCGTCCTCGCGGAGGCCCGCCGCTGGGGTCTGCCCGATCGCGAGACGGAGCGGCTGCTCCCCGCCGCGGAGCGCTGTCTGCGATGGCTCAGGCTCGCCACCGACCCGCAGGGCGGCGGCCCCAGGGGCTACGTCCCCGACCCCGCGCCGGGCGGACCGTACCGCTGCGACATCCAGGCGCACGCCCATCGCGCCGCTCTCCTGGGCGCCGATCTGCTCGACGCCTCCGGACACGGCGACGCGGCGGCCTTACGGGACTGGGCCGACGATCTGCGCATCCGGTTCCGTCAGGACTTCTGGCTGGACGACGCTGCAGGAGGCCGTCCTGCCGCCCTGCTCACCGCCGACGGCCGCCCCGTCCGGCACCTCGCCTCCACTGCCGCCTCACTCCTCGACACCGGCCTGCTCGGCGGCGGTGCCCTCGCCCCCGGTCTGCTGGACGCGGCACAGACCGGCCAACTCGCCGGACTGCTCGGCAGCCCGGCCATGAACACCGGCTGGGGTCTGCGCGGGCTGAGCGCCAAGGAACCCGGATACAACCCGTTCGGCCACCGCAGCGGCGCGGTGCGCGTCCACGAAACGGCGATCGCGGCCGCCGGACTGGCCGCGGCCGGCCATGAGCGGACAGCCGGTGCCCTGACCACAGGGGTTCTCGCTGCCGCGGCCAGCTTCGGGTACCGCCTCCCCGAGATGTACGCCGGGGAGCAGCGCACCGCCGACGCCGCCCCCGTGCCGCATCCGTCGGCCTGCCGCCCCGCTGCCGTGGCGGCGGCCGGCGCGGTGCACATACTCATCGCTTTTGCCGGTCTGCGCCCCGATGTCCCCGCCGGGACGATGTCCGTGCGGCCGCCTGCTGCGGCCCCGCTGGGGGCGCTCCAGCTCACCGGACTCAGCGTCGCCGAGCAGCCGTTCGCCGTACGGATCAGCAGACTCGGCATGGGGGTGGTGGAGACGGCGGCGGACGGTCTGCAGCTCCTTCCGTGAGGTGCTTCGGGCCTGTTTATCGTCAGGCGGACGACTATGATCACGCCCATGCCTCCCTACGACCCGTCGGCCTTCCCGCCCTTCGCTGTCACCGTCGACCTGGTCGTGCTCACCGTGCGCCGCCACGCCCTCTGCGCGCTGGCCGTACGCCGCGGTGAGCCGCCGTTCCAGGGCCGCTGGGCCCTGCCCGGTGGATTCGTCCGGGCCGACGAGGACCTCGAGGGCGCGGCCGCCCGGGAGCTCGCCGAGGAGTCCGGTCTGCACGCCCAGTCCTCGGCGGGCCCGCCGCCCGTTCACGGCGCACACCTCGAGCAGCTTGCCACGTACGGCGACCCCAAGCGGGACCCCCGGATGCGGGTCGTCAGCGTCGCGCACCTGGTCCTCGCTCCGGACCTGCCCGCCCCCCGGGCCGGCGGCGATGCCCACAGCGCGCGCTGGGCGCCGGTCGAGTCCCTCCTGGAACAGGACGACAGTCTCGCCCGGGAGGGCGAGCTGGCGGCCCCGCTCGCCTTCGACCACGCCCGGATCCTCGGCGACGGTGTGGAACGGGCCCGTTCGAAGATTGAGTACTCCTCGCTCGCCACGGCCTTCTGCCCGCCGGAGTTCACCGTCGGCGAGCTGCGCCGGGTGTACGAGGCGGTCTGGGGCGTCGCACTCGACCCCCGCAACTTCCACCGCAAGGTGACCGGCACCCCGGGATTCCTGGTGCCCACGGGCGGCACGACGACCCGTCAGGGCGGCCGCCCGGCACAACTGTTCAGAGCCGGCGGGGCGACGCTCCTCAACCCGCCGATGCTGCGCCCGGAGGTCTGAGGCCGGGGCGGAGCAGGCACCGCAGGGCCGAAGTTCACCCGTGGTGACACGACGGACCATCAAGATCGAGCAATTGCGGGAAAATAGGACATATTGCGGTACCTTGGCCGAGTGAGTCCTTTCGCGTCCTCTGTAGCTTCCGACCGGCCTCACGCCCCGCGAGGGGTGCGCGGCCTCGCCCGGCCGCGCCGCCCGGCGATCCTCGCGGGTCGCGTCCGGCTTTCGCTCCCGGTGGTGCGGTGCAGTCTGACCGGAGCGCCACCCCGCTAGCGGGGCCGGCCCGTACGGGACCGCGGTCGACGGCTCTTGCGCGTCGGCCCACTCGCCTCTGCTCCCCACCTTCCGTCGCCTGCTCGCGTCAGCCCTGGCCGGTCTTCTTTGCCGCTGCCGTCGAGTGGCCTTTCCGCGGAGCCGGTTGGGCGGGTATGTGATCGGCTGAAACCGGGCGAAAGGATGGGGCGTCCGTGTATTCCGTTCCGCTGCAATGAGATTGTCCGCGGCGTCTCTCTTGACGTCTCGGTTGAACTCGCTCCACCCCTCGGTGGCCGCGTCAAGAGTCCGTTCGGAATCGACCAAGGTGCATCTGTTCATGATGCGGTACACATGCCAACCGGCAGGCGGTGCACCGGTGTTGCCGTTGATAGGCCTGGTCTGCGGTGATGTGCCCGCGGCGCCGGGCGGCTTCGGCTGTTGATCGAGTAATGCGTATGTTTTGGCGTTCTGTTGTTGTGGCTGCTGTCCACAAGCCGCCTGGGAGAGCGCATTTCTTTCCGATAAAGCGTCAATTCAGGGATGGGGGGCGATCACCCTTTCGTGTGCTTTTCACCAAAGACCTCAAGGGTGTTCAGGGTGTCGCCGACAAAAGATGCGTGAGTACCCTTGCGCACACCATGATGACCGCGGCTCGCCCCGGCGACACCGGCCTCGCAGGCCCGGGCGAGCTTGACCGCTACCCCTACGCGAACGCGGCCAACGCCGCGAACGCCAACAACGCAGCCGGCCAGGACCGTGCCGAGCGGGTTTCGCAGGTCTGGGACGGCTCAGAGGCAGACATCGGCCGGGTCGGCCGTCGCGCGGCCGGCAGTCGCGGCCGCGGCCTGCACGGCCAACTCGTCCAGCAGCTCGGCCAGATGATCGTCTCCGGCGATCTCGGCGCCGACCGCCCGCTCGTCCCCGAGGAGATCGGCCAGCGCTTCGAGGTCTCCCGCACCGTCGTCCGTGAGTCGCTGCGGGTCCTCGAGGCCAAGGGCCTCGTCAGTGCCCGCCCGAACGTCGGCACCCGAGTGCGCCCGGTCAGCGACTGGAACCTGCTCGACCCCGACATCATCGAATGGCGGGCCTACGGGCCACAGCGTGACGACCAGCGCCGTGAGCTGTGCGAGCTGCGCTGGACGATCGAGCCCCTCGCTGCCCGGCTCGCCGCGGGCCACGGTCGTGAGGACATCCAGCAGCGGCTGGCGGACATGGTCGAGATCATGGGCCACTCCGCGGCCCAGGGCGACACCATGACCTTCTCCCGCGCCGACGCCGAGTTCCACTCGCTGCTGCTGCAGCTCGCCGGCAACCGCATGCTCGAGCACCTCTCGGGCATCGTCTCCGCGGCCCTGCACGTCTCGGGCGGCTCCGGTGGCGGCTGCGAGCGGCCGGTCGAGACGTCCGTGGGTCAGCACATGCGGGTCGTCGACGCCATCGGCTCCGGCGACGCCACCGCGGCCGAATCCGCGATGCGGCAGCTCCTCGCCGCCCATGGCGAGGCCGTCGGCCAGGGCTCCGGGACGCCCGTGGACCACGTCGTCCCCGCGCCCCGCGAGCACTGAGGTCCGTACCCGACCGCGTACGGACTGTAGGCGCCGCGCGCCCCCCGTGCCCTGCGCACCCCTCCGGGCAGGGCACGCCGTACGCGGCGATGGCGCACGAGAACGCCGGATCCGGGGCGTCGACCGGATCCGGCGACAGACCTTGGGAGGGTTGCATGTCATACGACTGGGAATGGGTCGTTATGGGGTGTGACTCGGGCCACGCAGATTGGGCGTAACGCTCTTCAGGGAAGCGCGATGACTTAAGAGGTGATAGCCGAGGAGGGAATAAGAGCGGCGTTAGTGACGCTGTTCAACTCCCCGGTTGCCCCTGCGCCGTCGGTCCATCCCCACCGGCGGTCGTCGGCTCCGATCCACACAGGACGGGGTCGGAAGCCGTTTCCATCGTTCCGAGAGGTTGTTCGTGTCGGCCAGCACATCCCGTACGCTCCCGCCGGAGATCGCCGAGTCCGAGTCTGTGATGGCGCTCATCGAGCGGGGAAAGGCAGATGGGCAGATCGCCGGCGATGACGTGCGTCGGGCCTTCGAGGCTGACCAGATTCCGCCAACCCAGTGGAAGAACGTTCTGCGCAGCCTCAACCAAATCCTCGACGAGGAGGGTGTGACGCTGATGGTCAGTGCCGCAGAGGCGCCCAAGCGCACCCGCAAGAGCGTCGCAGCGAAGAGTCCGGCGAAGCGCACCGCCACCAAGACCGTCGCGGCGAAGGCCGCCACGGTCAAGAAGACCACCGCAGCCGCGGCCCCCGCCTCCGTGGCGGACCCGTCGGCCGGTGAGTCCGAGTCCGCGCCCAAGAAGGCAGCGGCGAAGAAGACGACCGCCAAGAAGACGGTCGCGAAGAAGACCACGGCCAAGAAGGCCACCGCGAAGAAGACCGCGGCAAAGAAGGACGTCGACGAGCTGCTCGACGACGACGTGACCGAGGAGACCCCGGCACCCGGCAAGGGCGATGCCCCCGAGGCCGCCGAGGGCGCGGAGAACGCCGGCTTCGTCCTGTCCGACGACGACGAGGACGACGCCCCCGCCCAGCAGGTCGCCGCAGCCGGCGCCACCGCCGACCCGGTCAAGGACTACCTCAAGCAGATCGGCAAGGTCCCGCTGCTCAACGCCGAGCAGGAGGTGGAGCTCGCCAAGCGCATCGAGGCGGGCCTGTTCGCCGAGGACAAGCTCGCGAATTCCGACAAGCTCGCACCGAAGCTCAAGCGCGAGCTGGAGATCATCGCCGAGGACGGCCGCCGGGCGAAGAACCACCTCCTGGAGGCCAACCTCCGTCTGGTCGTCTCCCTGGCCAAGCGGTACACGGGCCGCGGCATGCTCTTCCTGGACCTGATCCAGGAGGGCAACCTCGGTCTGATCCGTGCGGTCGAGAAGTTCGACTACACCAAGGGCTACAAGTTCTCGACCTACGCGACGTGGTGGATCCGTCAGGCCATCACCCGCGCCATGGCCGACCAGGCCCGTACGATCCGTATCCCCGTCCACATGGTCGAGGTCATCAACAAGCTCGCGCGCGTCCAGCGCCAGATGCTCCAGGACCTGGGCCGTGAGCCCACCCCGGAGGAGCTGGCCAAGGAGCTCGACATGACCCCTGAGAAGGTCATCGAGGTCCAGAAGTACGGCCGCGAGCCGATCTCGCTGCACACCCCGCTGGGCGAGGACGGCGACAGCGAGTTCGGTGACCTCATCGAGGACTCCGAGGCGGTCGTCCCGGCCGACGCGGTCAGCTTCACGCTTCTGCAGGAGCAGCTGCACTCGGTGCTGGATACCCTCTCCGAGCGTGAGGCCGGTGTCGTGTCCATGCGCTTCGGTCTCACCGACGGCCAGCCCAAGACGCTGGACGAGATCGGCAAGGTCTACGGCGTCACGCGTGAGCGGATTCGCCAGATCGAGTCGAAGACGATGTCGAAGCTGCGTCACCCGTCGCGCTCCCAGGTGCTGCGCGACTACCTCGACTAGTCCCACCCGTCCGGACGGCATCACGAGCCCGGTCCCTCCCAGTCGGAGGGGCCGGGCTCGCGCTTGTCCGGGTGCGCGGGGCGGCTGATTGGGTCACTCTGGGTATGCGCGCTCTGCCCCATAGTCAGGAGTCCGAATGCGTCCGTTCGTCCCCGCTGCCCTCGGAGCCCTCGCGCTGGCCCTCGCCCTGCCGGCGTCGGCCGTCGCGGACGGGCAGGTGATCGGGGGAAAGCCCGCACCGCTGTCGCACAGCCCCTGGGCGGTGGCGCTGGCCTCTCATCAGCGGTTCGGGGTGCAGCGCTCCGGACAGTTCTGCGGCGGCGTGCTCGTCGGGCACTCGACGGTGGTGACCGCGGCGCATTGCCTGAGCAAGGAGGTGCTGGGCGTCCCCTGGCGGCAGGTACGGGACCTGCGGGTCGTCATCGGGCGCGACAACCTCGCCGCCGGGGGCGGCCAGGAGTTCAAGCCCGCCAAGATCTGGGTCAACCCGCGCTACAACAGCTGGACGAACGACGGCGACATGGCCGTCCTCACGCTCGCCAAGCCGGTTCCGAACCGGCCCATCCCGATGGCCGGCCGGCACGACAGCGCCTACCGGCCGGGCAATGCGGCCACGGTTTACGGCTGGGGCGACACCACGGGCGGCGGCAGCTATGCGTCACACCTACGGGCGGCGCACGTGAACGTGCTGCGGGACGCGGTCTGTGCGCGGGCCTATCCGGGCAGTGCCGACGGCAAGTTCAGGGCGGACTCGATGCTGTGCGCGGGGGAGCCGACCGGCGGACGGGATGCCTGTCAGGGGGACAGCGGCGGGCCGCTGGTCGTGCGCGGGCGCCTGGTGGGCCTGGTGTCGTGGGGGACCGGCTGCGGTCAGGCGGGCAGTCCCGGGGTCTATACGCGCGCCTCGGCGCTGCTTCCGGCGGTGTCCGCGCACGGGGCCGGCTGAGCGGGCGCGGGAGCGGTCAGGCATGCGTGAGCGCACGAGTGCGGGCGGTCTCCCTGGTGGTGCCAGGGAGACCGCCCGCGGTACGGCGCTGGGCCGCTGCTCGCTCGTCGTGGATGCGAAGTGTCAGCGTTCCTCATCGGACGCGGACGCCGGAGAAGCGGTCAGCCGCTCCGTCTCGTCCTGTATTTCCGCGGCGATCTTCTTGAGTTCTGGCTCGAACTTGCGACCGTGGTGGGCGCAGAAGAGCAGTTCTCCGCCGGACATCAGGACGACGCGCAGGTATGCCTGGGCGCCGCAGCGGTCGCAGCGGTCAGCGGCCGTCAGCGGGCTCGCGGGTGTCAGAACAGTAGTCACGTCGCCTCTTCTCTAGCTCGACGAGCTGTCGTACCAGGGTCAACATCCAACCAGGCCGAAATCGTTCCCGCTCGTGCCTTTTCCTCGAAAAAATTCTCCGAGGGGGCCGGGTGCTGCCGGGTGGCGGCGAATGAGCCGTATTGCGTGGTGGTCTGATTCACGTTGGTTGTTGGTCTGTCCTCCCGGCTGGCTTGCCGGTTGTTGATGAGGACGTGCCCGGAGCCTAAATGGTTCATGCCTCGAAGGGAACGTGATGTGCACGTCACCCGGACGTCACCCCAACGAGGTATCGAACGTACGAACGAAATTCTACTACCATGGCCATGCGTACGGGTGGCGTCACATCGGCTCTACCAGGCCTCGGTACGCTCTGACCGGCGACACCGCCACAACCGAGTCCGCGGAATGCGGGCTGCCAGAAATTCAGCGAGGAGCGAACCGCGTGACCGCCGAGATGTCCGTGCCGTCCACCGCAGTGCTGACCGGGGCAGACCGGGACGGATCCAACTACACCGCGCGGCATCTGCTCGTCCTCGAGGGGCTCGAAGCCGTCCGCAAGCGCCCCGGCATGTATATCGGCTCCACGGACAGCCGGGGACTGATGCACTGCCTCTGGGAGATCATCGACAACTCGGTCGACGAGGCTCTGGGCGGCTATTGCGACCACATCGAGGTGATCCTCCACGACGACGGGTCGGTGGAGGTCAGGGACAACGGGCGAGGCATCCCCGTCGATGTCGAGCCCAAGACCGGTCTCAGTGGCGTCGAGGTCGTGATGACCAAGCTGCACGCCGGCGGAAAGTTCGGCGGCGGCTCGTACGCGGCCTCCGGCGGTCTGCACGGCGTCGGTGCCTCGGTCGTCAACGCGCTGTCGGCCCGACTGGATGTCGAGGTGGACCGGAGCTCCAAGACGCACTCGATCAGCTTCCGTCGCGGCGTCCCCGGCATCTTCACCGAATCGGGGCCCGACGCCCCCTTCGACCCGGGCAACGGCCTGCTCAAGGGCAAGCGGATCGCCAAGACGAAGACCGGCACCCGGGTGCGTTACTGGGCCGACCGGCAGATCTTCCTCAAGGACGCCAGGCTCTCCCTGGAGACCCTGTACGCCCGTGCCCGCCAGACGGCCTTCCTCGTACCGGGCCTGACCCTCGTGGTCCGTGACGAGCGCGGCATCGACGGCGCCGGAAAGACCGAAGAGACGTTCCGCTACGACGGCGGCATCAGCGAGTTCTGCGAGTACCTCGCGCAGGACAAGGCCGTCTGCGATGTGCTCCGGCTGAACGGCCAGGGCACGTTCAAGGAGACCGTGCCGGTCCTCGATGACCGCGGCCACATGACACCGACCGAGGTCACCCGGGAACTGGGCGTCGATGTCGCGCTGCGCTGGGGCACCGGCTACGACGCGACGATCAAGTCGTTCGTCAACATCATCGCGACGCCCAAGGGCGGCACCCATGTCTCCGGTTTCGAGCGGTCGGTCACCAAGACCGTCAATGAGGTGCTGCGGTCGAGCAAGCTGCTGAGGGTCGCCGAGGACGACGTCGTCAAGGACGACGCCATGGAGGGCCTCACGGCCGTTGTGACCGTCCGGCTCGCGGAGCCGCAGTTCGAGGGGCAGACCAAGGAGGTGCTCGGTACCTCCGCCGCGTCACGGATCGTCGCCCAGGTGGTGAGCCGGGAACTCAAGGCGTTCCTGACCTCCACGAAGCGGGACGACAAGCAGCAGGCGCGCGCCGTCCTGGAAAAGGTCGTCGCCGCGGCCCGGACGCGGATCGCCGCCCGTCAGCACAAGGAGGCCCAGCGGCGGAAGACGGCTCTCGAGTCCTCCTCGCTGCCGGCCAAGCTCGCGGACTGCCGCAGCGACGACGTCGACCGCAGCGAGCTGTTCATCGTCGAGGGTGACTCGGCGCTGGGCACCGCCAAGCTCGCGCGGAACTCGGAGTTCCAGGCCCTGCTGCCGATCCGCGGCAAGATCCTCAATGTCCAGAAGTCCTCGGTCTCGGACATGCTCAAGAACGCCGAGTGCGGCGCCATCATCCAGGTCATAGGGGCCGGATCGGGCCGCACCTTCGACATCGACACCGCCCGTTACGGCAAGGTCATCTTCCTGGCCGACGCGGACGTCGACGGTGCCCACATCCGCTGCCTGCTGCTGACCCTCTTCCAGCGCTACATGCGCCCGATGGTCGAGCAGGGCCGGGTTTTCTCCGCCGTCCCGCCGCTGCACCGTGTCGAGCTGATCAGCCCCAAGAAGGGCCAGGAGAAGTACATCTACACCTACTCGGACAACGAACTGCGCCAGACCCTGCTTGAACTCCAGCGCAAGAAGGTCCGCTACAAGGACAGCATCCAGCGCTACAAGGGTCTGGGTGAGATGGACGCCGACCAGCTCGCCGAGACGACCATGGACCCGCGCCACCGCACCCTGCGTCGCATCAACATCAGCGATCTCGAAGCGGCGGAGAAGGCCTTCGACCTCCTCATGGGCAACGAAGTCGCCCCCCGTAAGGAGTTCATCACCAACTCCGCATCCACTCTGGACCGTTCGCGCATCGACACCTGAGGGGCCGCAGCTCCTGACGGGCGCCTCTCCACTCCTGGGTGGAGAGGCGCCCGTCGTGGTTCCTCGGAGGCGGCCCGGCTGCTGATCCGGCGCGGCGTCGACCGTGAAGCCGACCGTGATCAGTTTCTGGGGTAAGTGGCGGCGTGCTGGAGAATGCCCCTGGAAGGGCTGCAGGGCGCCCGTGAGGCGCTTTCTGTGCCGCGCGGGGATCCGGGGGCCGGTCGAGGGGTTCTGTGCCGTCTGGTCGCCACTGGGGGCGTTCCGTGGCGCGTGGTGGGCGGGGCAGCTTTGGGCCCCGGCCATCCACTACGCGTACCACCACGGTCCCCCACAGCCGCCCAGGTCACCCCATCACCTGATGGGGTGAAGGATTCACAATGAAGCGTCCAGGATCTTCCTTTCTGTCCACCCTTGGGCCGCACGGACAACAGACCCGTGCATCAAGGAGAGTTCGGTGGACAAGCAGGACGGCCACTCGGCCGGTGAGCCAGGGGCCCTACAGCTCGACGACCCCTGGTACGACGCTCTCGCCTTCGAGTGGGGCGAACGGGACGATGCGGTGGCGACAACGGGTGGACAAGGCGGCACGCAGCCACCGCCGCCGGCGCCGCAACCGCGGTCCGCGCCGCACGACGAGGTCTATCTGGCCGTGCAGCGAAGCACGGCCTTCCAGGAAGTGCGCCGCCGCTACCGGCGGTTCGTCCTGCCCGGCACGGTGGTCTTTCTGGGCTGGTACCTCGCCTATGTGATCGCGGCGACCGCTGCGCCGGACCTGATGGCCCACCGCGTCGCCGGGGCCCTGAACGTCGCGATGCTTGCCGGACTCGGCCAGTTCGCCACCACCTTCCTGCTCACCTGGGCGTACGCGCGTCATGCCCGGCTGCGCAGGGACAGCGCGGCGCTCGACATCCGCTGGGAAACCCAGGAACTGACCGGAGGGAACATCCGGTGACCGGTGACCACCAGACCCTCGCGCTGCTCCTGTTCAGTGCGTTCATCGCCGTCACCCTGGCGATCACCACCTGGGTGAGCCGCCGCAGAAGCGGTTCCACCGAGGAGTTCTACGCAGGCGGCAGACTCTTCTCACCCATGGAAAACGGTTTCGCCATCGCGGGGGACTACATGTCCGCCGCCTCCTTCCTCGGGATTTCCGGACTGATCGCCCTCTACGGGTACGACGGCCTGCTGTACTCGGTCGGCTTCCTCGTCGCCTGGCTCATCGTTCTGTTCCTCGTCGCCGAACTGGTCCGCAACTGCGGAAGGTTCACCCTCGCCGACGTCGTCGCCGCGCGGATGCGGGTACGCCCGGTCCGCATCGCGGCAGGCGCGGCCTCCGTCACCGTGTCCGTGCTCTACCTGGTGGCGCAAATGGTGGGCGCCGGCAGCCTCGTCGCCCTGCTCGTGGGGGGCGCCGGGCAGCAGGCCCGTACCTGGATGGTGATCGGAGTCGGTGCCCTGATGGTGGTCTATGTCGCCTTCGGCGGCATGCGGGCCACGACCTGGATCCAGGTCGTCAAAGCCGTACTCCTCATGGGCGGCGCCGTCGCCCTGACCGTCCTGGTACTGCTTCGCTTCCACGGCGACATCAACGAACTGCTGAGCACGGCCGCGGAACGCAGCGGTCATGGCCGCGACTTCCTCACGCCCGGCCTCAAATACGGCGCTGACTGGACCTCGCGGCTTGACTTCATCAGCCTCGGTATCGCCCTCGTACTGGGCACGGCCGGGCTGCCGCACATCCTGTCCCGCTTCTACACCGTCCCGACGGCACGTGCCGCCCGTCGCTCGGTCGTGTGGTCCATCGGTCTGATCGGTGGCTTCTACCTGATGACCATCGTGCTCGGGTTCGGTGCTGCCGCAGTACTCGGCAGTGATGCCGTCCGGGCGTCCAATACGGCAGGCAACACCGCTGTCCCGCTGCTCGCCCTCGACCTGGGAGGCGGGGCCGGTTCGACCGGAGGGGCGGTGCTCTTCGCCGTGGTGGCCGCGGTCGCGTTCGCCACCATCCTGGCCGTGGTCGCCGGCATCACGCTCGCGTCGTCGGCCTCTGTGGCACACGACCTCTATGCCTCGCTACGACGGCCGCGTGGTACGGGGCAGGATGCTCAGCGTGCCGAGGTGGCCGTGGCGCGCATCGCGGCGGTGGCCGTCGGCGCGGTCGCCATCGGCCTCGCCCTGCTCGCGCAGGACTTGAACGTGGCCTTCCTGGTGGGGCTGGCGTTCGCCGTCGCCGCGTCGGCCAATCTGCCGGTGCTGCTGTACACGCTCTTCTGGCGCCGGTTCACGACCAGGGGCGCGGTCTGGTCCGTATACGGCGGTCTGATCCCTGCGGTCACCCTGGTTGTCCTCTCACCGGTGGTCTCCGGCAGCTCGGAGTCACTCTTCCCGGGGCTGGACTTCGCCGTCTTTCCGCTCGACAACCCCGGTGTCGTATCGATCCCGCTGGGTTTCCTGATGGGCTGGCTGGGAACGGTGCTCTCCCCGGAGGCCGCGGACAAGGCACGGCATGCGGAGACGGAGGTGCGGGCGCTCACGGGGGCGGGGGCAGCGTAGAGCGTGCTTGTAGGGGCGAGTGGCGGGCATGCCCCGAGGCCGGGTGACGAGAGGGGGCGCGGCGTGGCAATCGTGCTACCCGCGCCTGCTCCCGCCCCGCCCTCTGTGTGACCGTGCTGAAGACCTAGACCCACTCGTAGCGGTGCTCGGGGCGGCCGGTCTCGCCGTACCTGAGCGTGAGGCGTACCCGCCCGGCGCGTTCCAGGAGTTTGAGGTAGCGCTGGGCGGTCTGCCGGCTCAGCCCCGCCTGCACGGCGACGTCCTGGGCCGACAGCGGGGCATCCGCGGAGCGCAGCACCGAGCGGACGCGGTCGGCGGTGGCAGTGGAGTGTCCCTTCGGCAACTCGGCGGAGCCGGCATTGGCAGCTCCCAATGCTCCGAAGATCCGGTCCACTTCGGACTGCTCCGCCTGCCCGCCGCCGGCGAAAGTGCGGTGCAGCGCCGCGTAACCTTCCAACTTGGAGCGCAAGCCGGCGAAGGTGAACGGCTTGACCAGATACTGCAGCGCGCCATGGCGCATCGCCGCCTGGACGGTTGCGACGTCGCGAGCCGCGGTCACCATGATCACGTCGGTGAGAAGACCACGACGCCTAAGCTCGCCGACCAGTTGGAGCCCCGTTCTGTCGGGCAGGTAGTGGTCCAGAAGGATCAGGTCGACGGGGTGTGTCTCAACGGCGGCAAGGGCCTCTTCAGCGGTGTGTGCCACGCAACTGACGCGGAACCCGTCGACTTTGGCGACATAGGCCGCATTGATCTTCGCGACGTGCACATCGTCGTCCACGACCAGTACATCGATCATCGGCCGGCCTCCGAAGCGCCTTCGGGGCGGCGCGAGCCCGCCGCGGCCCACCCGGTGGTGCGGGGTCCCGTAATTGCTGTCTGCGGGGCTGCTTCATGGGGCTCCGGAAGCTCATCGGACAGTGCGTCGGGCACTGTCACGGTGAACACCGCGCCGCCGCCGGGGCGTTCGCCGACCTCAGCGCTGCCTCCGTAGCGCTCGGCGAGTCGGCGTACGAGTGCCAGGCCGATACCGCGCTGCCCATGGGCAGGTGGCTCCTTGGTCGTCCATCCTTCGGTGAAGATTTCCGCGCGACGTTCTTCGGGTACGCCTGGTCCGTTGTCGCTGACGCGGACGACGGCAGTACGGCCGTCAGTGCGGATCTCCGTCTCCAGTTGGGCGTCGCGTTCGCCCGATGTGGCATCCAGGGCGTTGTCGATGAGGTTCCCGAGGATGGTGACCAGGCTCGGCGGGTCGACCAGACGGTCGGGCAGGTGTGTCCCGGGGGAGATGCTCAAGGACGCGCCGCGTTCGGTGGCGACGGTCGCCTTGCCTACCAAGAGGGCGGCCAGCAGCGGATCATGGATGCATTCGGTGACCTGCTCGGCCGTCGCGCGATGCACGCCCACCGCCTGTGTCACGAACTCGACGGCTTCCTCGTGCAGCCCGAGTTCGAGCAGGCCGAGGAGGGTGTGCAGCCGGTTGGCGTGCTCGTGGTCCTGGGCGCGGAGGGCGTCGATGAGGCCGCGGGTGCCGTCCAGTTCGCGGCCCAGCCGCTCCAGCTCGGTGCGGTCGCGCAGGGTGACCACGGCGCCGCCGTCATCTGTAGGCATGCGGTTCGTCACCAGAACCCGCTGGCCGCTGACGGCCAGCAGGTCCTGCCCTGCAACATGGCCGGCCAGGACCTCGGTGGTGCGGCCCGGCGGCAGGGCTTCTTCCAGGGGTCGTCCGGTGGCCTCGGGGCGGAGGTCCAGGAGGCGCAGCGCCTCGTCGTTCATGAGACGGATGCGGCCATGTCTGTCGAGTGCGAGGAACCCCTCGCGGATGCCGTGCAGCATCGCCTCCCGCTCCGCGAGCAGCGCGGAGATGTCGGAGAAGGCCAGATCGTGGGTACGCCGCTGGAGGCGGCGGGAGACGAGATAGGCGGCCAGAGCGCCTACGGCGAGTGCTCCACCCGCGTAGGCGAGCAGCTGGGGGACGGTCGAGAGCAGCCGTTCCTGCACGCTCTCGTATGCGATACCGACGGAGACGGCGCCCACGACCTTGCCGTCCTCGTCACGGAGCGGCACCTTGCCGCGCGCGGACCGGCCGAGGGTGCCCTCGTCGATCTGCATGACCTCCTGGCCGGAGAGCGCGGCACTCGGGTCGGTCGAAACGTGCCGTCCGATCTCGTCCGGGTCGGTGTGGGACCAGCGCACACCCCGCCTGTCCATGATCACCACGTATTCGGCACCGGTGGCGGCGCGTATTCGCTCCGCCTCGTTCTGGACGGGGCCGTGCCGTGTCGGACGGGAGGATTCCAGGGCGTCATCGAGGCGTGGATCGGCCGCGGTGGTCTGCGCGATGGAGAGGGCGCGGCGCATCGCCTGGTCGTCGAGCTGTGCACTGAGGGGGGCGAGGAACAGTCCGGTCGCCAGCACCGTGACACCGGCGGCGATGGCCAGCTGCACCATCAGGACCTGGGAGAACACGCGCCGCGGCCAGCCCAGGCGTGGTCGTGTGCGGCGCAGCGTTGCCGTCGCGGCTTCCTGGCCGGCTGGGGCGGTGGCCTTGACGTCTTGTCGACCGCCGGTCGTGAGCCAGACACCCCCCGGCTTTCCGGCGGCGACGCCGGAAGCCGGTGTGCCGGCGGGAAACGGCGCGGGACCCGAGGGCTCTCGGCCGCTCGGGCGTGGAACCGACTCTTCCCTTTCGCCCATACGAACGAACAGTAAGCGCGGTCGGCGTCGGGCGGGAATCCCTGATGGGGGGAATTCGGAGGGTCTCCGGGCGGCGACTCGGATGTGAATCCGCGGGCCGCGGGGGATGGTGACCTGCGGCGAATCACTGCGCTCGCTGTTGCTGTTGCCTGGCCCTAGGCGGGCACCAAGATCCCCATGCCATCACGGTCGCCCATGCCATGGCGTCGGCAGCCGAAGCGAGGACGGTGGCGTGACTCACGGCTGCCATGGTCGGCTTGCTCTGCTCGGACTTCTGGCACCCCCTCATCTGTACGCCCCGGGCAGCAGGCAGCGATGCGTCGGTGGTGCCTTCAAGCCGCTGGTTGGTTCGCAGACTGGCTGACGTGGCGAATGTGCAGGTCAGATGTCTGCCAGCAGCGGCCGGGTGAGCGCATGGAGGGGTTATCCACAGGCCTTTCGGGTGCGGAGTGTGCGTGCTTAACCTCGCGTGGTGAAAGCGATGGGCCTTGCGCGGGGTGGTCAGGGGCCGCCAGCGGGGATGAGGCGCGCGGTGGGTGCGCGGGAGGGAGCGGTCAATGGGGTCGGCGGGGGATGGCTTTGGGGCGTGGCGGCATCGGTGGAGGCAGGCGGGTGACGTGCCTTTCGGCCGCCGCGGCACGCCTGCGTGGGGCCGACGCGGTTGGTCACTGCGTTTTGCCTGCCGTCTCACTTGGGCCTGGGGCGCCCCAGCGCCACCGGACGGCACCGGCGAGCCAGGCCGAGGTTCAGGGAGCAGGGACGACCGTCGCCGCCCGGCCGGTCATCGGTCCGGCGAGCGCGAGGCCCCGCACCGACCCGGTGCGGTGGATTCGAAGGTCGATGAAGGGCGCGGCGACTGTCGGGGGAAGTCCGCGGAATCACCTGCCGGCGGTGCAGGCCGTCCCGTGAAGCATGTCGCTCACCGCGGTGACGGAAACAACCGCCATACGCGCCGGTGGACCGAGCGGCGCACCACAGCTAGCGGGCGCCGCAGCACCGTCGGCCCGCTGTTCGACGGTGACCCGCCAGGAGCGCCCGTCGGAGTGCGCGACCGTAGCGGACCAGGCAGGGGAGAGTCCCGCAGCCGTCGTGCTGGAGGGCGTCCGGCTGTCGGCCGCCTTGGGTTCGGGCCACACCGGGTCGGTCCGTACGACGTCGAGTGCGTCCGCCCGGTCCTCCCCGATCAGTTCGCGGACCGCGAGGTCGGCGGCCTGGCCCGGCCGGTCCCAGGCCGAACGCCCACGGCAGTGGTCCCCCGTGATCCGTCCGCCGCGCGCCGCCTCCACGGCCTCCTTGACCAACGGAGCGGAGGCTCGTCCGTAGGCGTAGCCGTAGGGGAGGACGAAAAGGGTGGGGGAGAAGCGGTGGCCGCCGATGTGGGTGACCTCCCAGACCTCGGTTCCGCCGGTGGCGAGCTCGGCGGCGAGCGGCCGGCCGAGCATGGCGCAGCAACGGTCCCGCTTACCGTTGGTGCACACGAGGACCAGCGGCTCACCGATGTACGGCTCCCAGAGGCCGTGATGCTCTCCCGCACCGAGGGCCGTGAAGTCCAGGCCGAGAGCGGCCTGCGGGTCGGTGACGGTGGTTGTCCGGATCCAGGAGCGGCCCGGGGCGGTGTGCGCGACGAAGAGGCGTCGCCTGGATGTGCCGTGGCAGTCGGCGTGGCGTCCCGGCCGCCGGATCAGGGCGATGCGTACGCCCGTCCCCTCTGCCGCGGCCTCAAGGGCCCGGCCGACGTCAGGGTCGAGGTGACTGTCCGTCAGTGCATGGGTTCCCCAGGGGCCTGTTTGCTCAATGAGCAGCCAGGTCCGGGCAGGCGCCGCGGTTCCGGCGAGAGATTCGGCCGATGCACGGGAGGCGGTGGCGCAGGTAGTCACATAGGTGAGCCTAACCTCATTCGCTCGGCGCCGGCTTTCGGGTGTACCTCAAGAGGGCGATGACGGCTGGAATGCCCTGAGGTATTGACTGGGCGGCGCCCCGCGGGAGGTCAGGCGACGCGGATGCGGTCATGTAGATCCCGATGGCGCTATGGCCGGTGCCGTGTCGTCGGTGGACTCGTGGGCCGACCGTCACCGTCACGGCAGCGGTTGTGGCGGGCGGGGGCCGTGGTACTGGCCGGTGGGGCGCATGCGGAGAGGGCGTTCGGCGTATTCCTCCAGGGCGTGGGCGATCCAGCCGGCCGTGCGGGAGACGGCGAAGATGGTTTCGCCTCCCTCGGGCGGCATCCCTGCCGAGACGGTCAGGACGGCCAGGGCCAGGTCGACGTTGGCGTGCAGCTCCGTGTGCCGGGCTGTTGTGCTGATCACTTGGCGGGCGGCCTCCAGGGCGGGGCGGGCCTGCGGCACGTCCTCGAGGAACTGGAAGAGGGCGCGGGCACGTGGGTCCTCGCCTGAGTAGAGAGGGTGACCGAGGCCCGGTACCCGGCGGCCGGCTCGGAGATGGTCGGCGACAACGGCGGCCGCGCTGCCCCGGTCCAGCACCTCCTGCAGCATCCGGTGGGCGAGCCCGCTCGCCGCGCCGTGCAGCACGCCGTCCAGCGCACCGAAGCCGGCCGAGACGATCGCGTACGGGTGGGCGCGGGCGGAGGCGGCGACTCGGACCGCGACGGTCGAGGCGGCGAGGTCGTGGTCGATGAGCAGGACGAGTGCGGCATCCAGTACGCGGAGTGCCGCGGCGTCCGCTGGTTCGGCGGTCAGTCGCGACCAGAGGCGTGAGGCGAGTGAGTCGCCGGCGCGTTGCTCGGGGGCGTGCGACGGCAACGAGTCGACAAGGGTCGGGATGAGGGTGCGCGCCGTCTCGATGACAGTGCCCTCGGACAGATCGAATCGCAGGGGGTCGGCGGCCGCGGCGGCGATCACGGCGACTTGCAGCCGGTCCATCGGGCCGCTGTGGGCCGGGAGGGCCTGTACGGCGCGGCGGGCGGCGGGCAGTGCGTCCCGCGGCGCCGTGAAGCGGATGCCGGGCCGTAGGTCGCCGGTCCACAGCCACTCGGCGATTTCCTCGTAGCTGTAGCGGGCGGCGAGGTCCGAAGTGTCGACGCCGCGGAAGTAGCAGTGGTCGCGGTTGATCAGGGTGATGCCCGTGCGGACCGCCAGCTCGCCACCGGAGGCAGTGGGTTCGCGGCGCCCGGCCCGGCGGGCGAGTGCGTCGACCTCCTTCACGTCGAAGGTGCTGCCACGGCCGCCCGGCTCGCGGCGGCTGGTCAGCTGGCCGCGGCTGACATAGGCATACACCGTCTCCGGCTTCACGCCGAGCCGGTCGGCCGCCTCCCGGGTGCTCAGTCGCTGCCCGCCCGCATCCTGCGCCGTTTCTCGATCCGCCATGAGGTCACCGTATCCAGACCCATCCATATTGATTCAATCAACATTGACAAGTGTTGAGTCAAGCATGGACAGTGGGATCAATATTCGGGTGAGGAAGAGCAAGGAGATCAGCCATGCCGACCGCCGAGGTGAAGGCACCGATCGACGCTCCGCGGGGGCTTGCGGGCGTCATCGTCACCGAGACCCAGCTGGGGGACGTCCGGGGCGCCGAGGGCTTCTACCACTACCGCCAGTACTCGGCCGTCGAGCTGGCCACGGCCCGCACCTTTGAGGACGTCTGGTACCTGATGTTCCATGGGGAGCTGCCCGACGCCGCGCAGCTGGCGGCGTTCACGGCCGAGACCGCCGCCCTGCGCACGCTGCCCGCGGCGGTGCGCGACGCCTTGCCCGCCCTCGCCCGTGCCGGTGCCCTCTCCGGTCCGCTCGCCGGGCTGCGTACCGCGCTGTCGCTGCTCGGCGCGACGGCCGGCTTCCGGCCGCTGTACGACATCGATGCCGGTCGGCGCCGTGCCGACGCGCTTGCCGCCTGCGCCGCCGTACCCACCCTGATCACCACGCTGCACCGGCTCGGCCAGGGCATGCAGCCCATCGAGCCGCGCGCGGATCTCGGTCACGCGGCCAACTACCTCTACATGCTCACCGGCGACGAGCCGGAGCCGGACCGGGTCCGGGCCATCGAGGCGTATCTGATCTCCACCATCGACCACGGTTTCAACGCCTCGACCTTCACCGCACGCGTCATCACCTCCACCGGTGCCGACCTCGCTGCCTGCCTCGTCGGTGCCGTCGGTGCGCTGTCCGGGCCGCTGCACGGTGGTGCGCCCAGCCGCGCACTGGACATGCTCGATGCCATCGGCACCCCCGACCGCATCGATTCCTGGATCCGCGACCGTGTGCTGCGCGGTGACCGGATCATGGGCTTCGGTCACTCCGTCTACCGCACCGAGGACCCGCGCTCCCGGATGCTGCGAGGTATTGCCGAGCGGTTCGGTGGCCCGCTGGTGGAATTCGCCGTCCAGGTGGAGGCGAGGGTCGAAGAGCTGCTCGCCGAGCTCAAGCCCGGTCGTGAGCTGCACATCAATGTGGAGCTCTACGCCGGCGTCGTCATGGAGCTGTGCGGGCTGCCGCGCGAGATGTTCACTCCCACCTTCTGTGCGGCCCGGGTGGTCGGCTGGAGCGCCAACGTCCTGGAGCAGGCCCAGGATTCGAAGATCATCCGACCCGCGGCCCGGTACGTCGGACCGCCTCCGCCGCAGCCGCTGCCCGTCGTCGTGCCCCGCTAGGGCGGGAGCCGGCAAGGGGGCGGGTGCGGGGCCGGACGCGTGCGGTCGGCGGTCCGTTACGATCGGCAGTTCGTCAGCCGCCGGTCTGCGCGGCCCGCCACCCGCTCCATGGAGGCGTCCCCTTGGCCACGCAACAGATCCCGGTCGTCGTGCTCGCGGGCTTCCTCGGATCGGGCAAGACCACCCTGCTCAACCATCTGCTCGGCAACGGCGACGGCACCCGGATCGGTGCGATCGTCAATGACTTCGGCAGCATCGAGATCGACGCCATGACGGTTGCCGGACAGGTCGACTCGATGGTCTCGCTCGGCAACGGCTGTCTGTGCTGCGCGGTTGACACCAGCGAGCTGGACATCTACCTGGAGCGGCTGGCCCGCCCCGCCGCCCGTATCGACGTGATCGTCATCGAGGCCAGCGGGCTGGCCGAGCCGCAGGAACTCATCCGGATGATCCTCGCCAGCGACAACGACCGGATCGTCTACGGCGGGCTGATCGAGGTCGTCGACGCGGCCGAATTCGACGACACCCGGGCCCGGCATCCGGAACTGGACCGGCATGTGGGCATCGCCGACATCGTGGTGCTCAACAAGGCCGACCGCATCGGCGACGCGGCGCGGCGGTCCCTCATGGACACGCTCGCCGGCCTCGCTCCCGGCCGCCCGGTGATCTGCACCGCATACGGGCGGGTCGACCCCGAGCTGTTCTTCGACCGCGGACCGGGCGAGGACCATGACGCCGCCGTCCGCCAGCTGTCCTTCGAGGACCTGCTGCGCGAGGCCGCGGCGAACGGGGCGGCCGCTCACGCCTCCCACGACGCCGATGCCCCTTGCGGCCACCCCGGCGCATGCGGTGACCCCGGCCACACCCACCACACAGGTCACCTCCACGCCGCCTACGAGAGCGTGGAGTTCACCTCCGCCGAGGCGATGCACCCGCGCCGGCTCATGGACTTCCTCGACAGCCGCCCGGCCGGCCTCTACCGCATCAAGGGTTTCGTCCACTTCGACGTACCGGAGAACCGCCAGAAGTTCACCGTGCACGCCGTCGGGGACTTCCTGCGCTTCTATCCCGCGCCGTGGCCCAAGGGCGAGGAGCGGTGCACCCAGCTCGTCATGATCGGCAGCGGTATCGACGCACCGGCCCTGCGCAAGGAGCTGGCGGGCTGCCGGGAGAGCGCACCGTCGGAATCCGATCCGAACAGCATGTGGGGCGTGCTGCGGTACGTGGCAGCACGCGAGGAGGCCGGAGACGGGTGACGCCGCCGGACCGGTTCTCCACCGGCCCGACGGCGTCGGAACCTCTACCGCTGCCGGCGGCTACACCGGCCCCGCCAGCGTCGCCACCCGCTTCGCCAGCGGCACTCCCGAGCCGTCCCGGCGCGGGTCCACCTCCGGCAGCTCGACCGGATTGCCCTTGGCGTCCGCGGCCCGTACCGGAGCCGGCCCGGCCCACGCCTGCGTCAGACAGTCCTCGCCCTTCAGGAACCGCTGGCAGCGCACACCGCCGGTCGCCCGCCCCTTGCGCGGGTACTGGTCGAACGGGGTGAGCTTGGCCGTCGCGACCGAGTCGTCCAGCGTGCCGTGCGAGCCCGCGACCGTGAACACCATGGCGTCGACGGCCGGATCGACCGCGGCGAACCAGATCACCTTTGCGCCCTCGCCCAGCTTGATGCCTGTCATGCCGCCCGCCGGCCGGCCCTGCGCCCGTACCTGCGACGACGGATAGCGCAGCAGCTGCGCCTCATTGGTGATGAAGACCAGGTCCTCCTCACCGGTGCGCAGCTCGACCGCGCCCACGATGCGGTCGCCGTCCCGGAGGGTGATGACCTCCAACTCCTCCTTGTTGGCGGGGTAGTCGGGTACCACCCGCTTGACGACGCCCTGCTCCGTGCCGAGAGCCAGACCCGGCGAGGACTCGTCCAGCGTGGTCAGACAGATCAGGTCCTCGCCGTCCTCCAGGGTGAGGAACTCCGAGAGCTGCGCTCCACCGGAGAGGCTGGGCGCGGCCGCGGTCTCCGGGAGCTGCGGCAGATCGATCACCGAGATCCGCAGCAGCCGGCCCAGGGACGTCACCGCGCCCACCTCGCCACGGGTCGTCGCCGGCACCGCCGAGACGATCACATCGTGCTTGACGCGCTTGGCATCGACGTCGAAGGGCATGTCCCCGGTGACCGTCCGCGCCAGCAGGCCCGTGGAGGACAGCAGTACCCGGCACGGGTCGTCGGAGACCTCCAGCGGCACCGCGCCGACCGAGGTGCCCGCCGACTCCAGCAGGACCGTCCGCCGGTCCGTGCCGTACTTCTTCGCGACCGCGGCCAGCTCGCCGGAGACCAGCTTGCGCAGCTCGGCGTCCGACTCCAGGATCCGCGTCAGCTTCTCGATCTCCTCGTTCAGCCGGTCACGCTCGGACTCCAGCTCGATACGGTCGAACTTGGTCAGCCGGCGCAGCGGGGTGTCGAGGATGTACTGCGTCTGGATGTCGCTCAGCGAGAAGCGTTCGATCAGCCGCTCCTTGGCCTGCGCGCTGTTCTCGCTGGAGCGGATCAGGCGGATGACCTCGTCGATGTCCACCAGGGCCGTGAGCAGGCCCTCGACCAGGTGGAGACGGTCGCGCCGCTTGGTCCGCCGGAACTCGCTGCGCCGGCGCACCACCTCGAAGCGGTGGTCGACATAGACCTCCAGCAGCTCCTTGAGGCCCAGCGTCAGCGGCTGGCCGTCCACCAGCGCGACGTTGTTGATGCCGAAGGACTCCTCCATCGGCGTGAGCTTGTAGAGCTGCTCCAATACGGCCTCGGGGTTGAAGCCGTTCTTGACCTCGATCACCAGCCGGAGGCCGTGCTCGCGGTCGGTGAGGTCCTTGACGTCCGCGATGCCCTGGAGCTTCTTCGAACCGACCAGGTCCTTGATCTTGGAGATGACCTTCTCGGGACCGACGGTGAAGGGGAGTTCGGTGACGATCAGGCCCTTGCGACGGGCGGTGACGTTCTCCACGGTCGCCGTCGCACGGATCTTGAACGTGCCACGGCCCTTCTCGTACGCGTCCCGTACGCCGCCGAGTCCCACGATCCGGCCGCCCGTCGGCAGATCCGGACCCGGCACGAAGCGCATCAGGGTGTCGAGATCGGCGTTGGGGTGCTTGATCAGGTGGCGGGCCGCGGCGATGACCTCACCGAGGTTGTGCGGCGGCATGTTTGTCGCCATACCGACGGCGATACCGGACGCGCCGTTGACGAGGAGGTTCGGATACGCGGCGGGGAGGGCGACCGGTTCCTGTTCCTGGCCGTCGTAGTTCGGTGAGAAGTCGACGGTGTCCTCGTCGATGGACTCCGTCATCAGGGATGTGGCGGACGCCATCCGGCACTCGGTGTACCGCATCGCGGCGGGCGGGTCGTCATTGCCCAGCGAACCGAAGTTGCCGTGGCCGTCCACCAGGGGCACCCGCATGGAGAACGACTGCGCCATGCGCACCAGGGCGTCGTAGATCGACGCGTCGCCGTGCGGGTGGAGCTTACCCATCACCTCGCCGACGACGCGGGCGCACTTGACGTAGCCGCGGTCGGGGCGCAGCCCCATCTCGTTCATCTGGTACAGGATGCGGCGGTGCACGGGCTTGAGACCGTCGCGGGCGTCCGGCAGGGCGCGCGAGTAGATGACCGAATACGCGTACTCGAGGAAGGAACCCTGCATCTCGTCGACGACGTCGATGTCGAGGATCCTCTCCTCGAAGTCGTCCGGAGGCGGGGTCTTCGTGCTGCGGCGGGCCATCGCGGCTGCGGCTCCTTCTGCTGCGTCTACTGCCGAGGTCGGGGGGCGACATCGGACCAACGGTCAACCAGTCGGGTCAACCACCTGGGGATCAACCCGCGAGTATGTCTGAGTCTGACGCGGACCATTGTGGACCGCCGCACTGACAACGCCGACCGCGACTCCCCCTTCGGCTACCGCGGGCGCCGGGCGCGCGTACGTTCGGGCCGGTCGGACGGGAACTTCGCCAGATGCCGACGCGCTTGCATACAGTGACAGAACTTCCTCGCAAGCGGATCGAAGGGACGTACATGCCCATGGGTCACACGGCCACAGAACAAGCCGGGTCCGGCGGCCTGACAGCAACCGAGCACCGGCTGGCCAACGGCCTGCGCGTGGTGCTCTCCGAAGACCACCTGACCCCGGTCGCAGCGGTCTGCCTGTGGTACGACGTCGGCTCCCGCCACGAGGTGAAGGGCCGTACCGGCCTGGCTCACCTCTTCGAGCACCTGATGTTCCAGGGTTCCGCGCAGGTGAAGGGCAACGGCCACTTCGAGCTGGTGCAGGGCGCCGGCGGCTCGCTCAACGGCACCACGAGTTTCGAGCGCACCAACTACTTCGAGACCATGCCGGCCCACGAGCTGGAGCTCGCGCTCTGGCTGGAGGCGGACCGGATGGGCTCGCTGCTGACCGCGCTCGACGAGGACTCGCTGGAGAACCAGCGCGACGTCGTCAAGAACGAGCGCCGCCAGCGCTACGACAACGTCCCCTACGGCACGGCCTTCGAGAAGCTGACGGCCATGGCGTACCCCGAGGGCCACCCGTATCACCACACGCCCATCGGGTCGATGGCCGATCTGGACGCGGCCTCCCTGGAGGACGCGCGGGCGTTCTTCCGTACGTACTACGCGCCCAACAACGCCGTCCTGTCGGTCGTCGGCGACATCGACCCCGAGCGGACGCTCGCCTGGATCGAGAAGTACTTCGGTTCGATCCCCTCGCACGACGGCAAGCAGCCGCCCCGCGACGGCACCCTGCCCGACGTCATCGGCGGCCAGCTGCGTGAGGTCATCGAGGAGGAGGTGCCCTCCCGTGCCCTGATGGCGGCCTACCGCCTGCCGCACGACGGCTCCCGTGAGGCGGACGCGGCGGACCTGGCGCTGACCGTTCTGGGCGGCGGCGAGTCCTCCCGCCTGTACAACCGGCTGGTGCGCCGCGACCGCAGCGCCGTCGCCGCCGGCTTCGGCCTGCTGCGGCTGGCCGGGGCCCCCTCGCTGGGCTGGCTGGACGTGAAGACGTCCGGCGGGGTCGAGGTTCCCGACATCGAGCGGGCGGTCGACGAGGAGCTGGCGCGCTTCGCCGCCGAGGGGCCGACCCCGGAAGAGATGGAGCGGGCGCAGGCCCAGCTGGAGCGCGAATGGCTGGACCGGCTGGCCACGGTCAGCGGCCGCGCCGACGAACTGTGCCGCTACGCCGTCCTGTTCGGCGACCCGCAGCTCGCGCTGACCGCCGTGCAGCGCGTCCTGGACATCACCCCCGAGGAGGTGCAGGCCGTCGCCAAGGCCCGGCTGCGCCCCGACAACCGTGCGGTGCTCGTCTACGAGCCCACCGAGCCCACCGAGCCGACCGACGCCGCCGACACCGAGGAAGGGGAGGCGGACCAGTGAGCGACGCCACCACCCACGCCGATTCCCCCGTGAGTGCCATGGACTTCCACCCGCAGCCCCAGGGGGGCGCGCCCAAGCCGTGGGCCTTCCCGGCCCCCGAGCGCAGCCAACTGCCCAACGGGCTCACCCTCCTGACCAGCCACCGCCCCGGCCAGCAGGTCGTCGCCGTCGAGATCAACCTCGTCGCGCCGCTGGACGCCGAGCCCGAGGGCCTGGACGGCGTCGCCACGATCATGGCGCGGGCGCTGTCCGAGGGCACCGACCGGCATGACGCGGAGGAGTTCGCCGCCGAGCTGGAACGCTGCGGCGCCACCCTGGACGCGCACGCCGACCACCCCGGCGTACGGGTCTCCCTCGAGGTGCCGGCGTCCCGGCTGACCCGTGCGCTCGGCCTGCTCGCCGACGCGCTGCGGGCGCCCGCCTTCCCGGAGAGCGAGATCGAGCGGCTGGTCCGCAACCGTCTCGACGAGATTCCGCACGAGCTGGCCAACCCTGCCCGCCGTGCCGCGATGGCGCTGTCCCGGGAGCTGTTCCCGGACACCGCCCGTATGTCGCGGCCCCGGCAGGGCACCGAGGAGACCGTCGCCCGTATCGACGCGGCCGCCGTCCGCGCCTACTACGACGCCCATGTACGGCCCGCCACGGCCACCGCCGTCATCGTCGGTGACTTCACCGGCGTCGACCTCGCCGCGGCGCTCGCCGACACCCTCGGCGCCTGGACCGCCTCCACGGCCGAGCCGCTGAAGGCCGCGCCGATCGTCGCCGACGACAGCGGCCGGGTGGTGATCGTGGACCGCCCCGGCGCCGTCCAGACGCAGCTGCTCATCGGCCGGATCGGGGCCGACCGGCACGACCGGGTGTGGCCCGCGCAGGTCCTCGGCACGTACTGCCTGGGCGGCACCCTCACCTCCCGTCTGGACCGTGTGCTGCGGGAGGAGAAGGGCTACACCTATGGGGTGCGCGCCTTCGGCCAGGTGCTCCGCTCCACCGCCCCCGGCTCCCCCGAGGGGGCCACGGGCGCCGCGCTGCTCGCCATCAGCGGCTCCGTGGACACCGGCTCCACCGGCCCGGCGCTCGAGGACCTGTGGAAGGTGCTGCGCACCCTCGCGGCAGAGGGGCTGACGGACGAGGAGCGGGATGTCGCCGTGCAGAACCTCGTCGGAGTCGCGCCCCTGAAGTACGAGACCGCGGCGGCCGTCGCCGGCACCCTCGCCGACCAGGTGGAGCAGCAGCTCCCGGACGACTTCCAGGCGCAGTTGTACGCCCGGCTCGCGGAGACCGGTACGGTCGAGGCCACCGCGGCGGCGGTCAGCGCCTTCCCCGTCGACCGGCTGGTGACGGTCCTGGTGGGCGACGCGGCGCAGATCGCCGAGCCGGTCAAGGCGCTGGGCATCGGTGAGGTGACCGTCGTCAGCGGCTGATCCCCGCCGTATGACGGACGGTCATATGCCGACATGGCGGCTCCCGTGGCACTGGTTCGTCACGGGAGCCGCCGTATGTCCGGTTTATCTCGGCTGGTGCACCGGTTCTTGTGGCATCCCGCACAAAAAACCGGTTCTGTTTGCCGATTGAAAGTTGCCCCGTTTAGCGTCGGTCCGGCTGTTCGTCACAAGTCCGCCACAACAGTGGCACCGGGCAGTCATCGCCGAGTCCCCGGACGGCGCGAGCCAGGGGAGCCGGGGACCCATATGTCCCGTGGGGTGAATCGGGCTCCTCTCCGAGGAGGCCGTAGGAGACCTTCCTGCTCCGAACCCGTCAGCTAACCCGGTAGGCGAGAAGGAGGGAAAGGACCAGCCAGCACATGGCGTTCATCCGTGCCACCGGGAAGCACCGCCGCACGAGCCGTCCCGTTCGGACGACCCGCAACATCGCCGGCATAGCCACCATCGCGGCCGGTGGTGTGGTTGCGTCCGTGGCCTCGCCGGCGCTGGCCGCGACGGAGGAGGCGGCCGCCCACGACACCGGGCTGCAGCAGGCTGTCGTGATCGGTGACGAGCTCGCCAACCGTGTCGAGGCGCAGGCCGACGCGCAGCAGGCCGAAGCCGAGGTCGCCGCGGCGCGGGCGAAGGCCGAGGCCGTCGCCAAGAAGCAGGCCGACGAGGCCAAGCGGCGCGCCGAGGCGGCGAAGAAGAAGGCCAAGGCCGCCCACGAGGCCAAGGTCCGGGCCGCCCGCGAGGCGGAGCGCAAGCGCCTCAACGCCTTCGTCGCCCCCATTGCCGACTCCTACGTCTCCACCGCCTACAAGGCCTCCAGCGGCCTGTGGTCCTCCGGCAGCCACACCGGCATCGACTTCCACGCCGCCTCCGGCACCAGCGTCCACGCGGTCGGCTCGGGCACTGTCGTCGAGGCCGGCTGGGGCGGTTCGTACGGCAACAACATCGTGATCAAGATGAACGACGGCACGTACACCCAGTACGGCCACCTGTCGTCGATCGGCGTCTCGGTCGGCGAGAAGGTCACCCCGGGCCGGCAGATCGGCCTCTCCGGCGCCACCGGCAACGTCACCGGCCCGCACCTGCACTTCGAGGCCCGCACCGGCCCCGACTACGGATCGGACATCGACCCGATCGCGTACCTGCGCGGGCACGGCGTCAACGTCTGATCCCCCTCTCGCCGGTGCCGCGCCCCGCAGGGCCCCGCGCCGCACGCCGAGCGTCCTTCCCGAGCCCCGGTCCCCCGGCCGGGGCTTCGGCGTATCCGGGACCGGTGGGTCCGCACCGGGTGGCGCCGGTGGCCCGCGACTTCCGGCCAAAAAATATCCCTGAATAACCCCGCGCCGTCGGAAAAGCCGGGCCGGTCGAATAGAGTCACGGAAAAGTCGCCGACCGGCGGCGCTTCCAGGGGATTACGGCGGAGGCTCGGAAGATGCGAGGCCATATTTCCGCGCATGCGGTGTGCACGGCGATTCGCGACGACATTGTCTCCGGTGCGCTGGCGCCGGGGAGCCGGCTGATCGAGGAGATCCTGGCGGCCCGTTACGGCGTCTCCAGGGTGCCGGTCCGTGAAGCACTGCGCACCCTGCAGTCCGAGGGCTTCGTCACCACCCGCCACCACGCGGGCGCCTGCGTCGCCGAGCCCACCGAGCAGGAGGCCGCCGATCTCCTGGACATCCGCGCCCTGTTGGAGCCGCTGGGCGCCGCCCGCGCGGCCACCCGCCGCAGCCCGGCCCACCTCAAGGTGCTCCGCGGCCTCGTACGGCTCGGCCGCGAGCGGGCCCGGCACGGCAACCTCGCGGATCTGCGCCAACTGGACGACTGGTTCCACGAAACGCTTGCCCAGGCGGTCGGCAGTCCCAGCCTGACGGCGCTGCTGACCCAGCTGCGGCGCAAGATCGAGTGGATGTACGCGGTGGAACCGCCGTCCCGGGCCGGTGAGTCCTGGGACGAACACGGCGCGGTGCTGGACGCGGTGGCCCGGGGAGACGCGGAACGGGCGCGCGCCCTGATGGCGGCTCATGTCGAGCGCTCGCTCCCGGTCCACCGGCTGCGGCGCCCCGCCGGGACCGAGGTGAGGGATCCGAAACCGCCCGTCAATACGGCACGCGCCCTCCCTTAACAATCGCCCCGTATACAAAGAATTGCAAAGAAGCGCAAAGAAATGCGGAATGGACTGTGGCGGTGTGCCGGTACCTGATTCGCTCCGCGGCTGCATTTGGCATGCCTTTTTACCGCACCGTGTGCGCTCATTGGTCTGCCCTTTTCCTGACGTGTCCCGGAGGGCGGTCGCCCGGAAATTCCGTGCACCTCTCCGGTGCCGCACAGTGAAACGGCCCCGCCGCGGCGACCGGCCAGGTCGCCACGGCGGGGCCGTCGCACGCAGTGGAAGTCCTGGCGGACTCAGACGGTCTCGGGGAGCTCCTCGAGACCCTCGGCGACGAGCTTGGCCAGACGGTCGAGCGCCGCCTCGGCACCCTCGGCGTCGGAGGCCAGCACGATCTCCTCGCCGCCCTGGGCGCCCAGCCCGAGGACCGCGAGCATGGAGGCCGCGTTGACGGGGTTGCCATCGGCCTTGGCAATCGTCATCGGGATGCCCGAGGCGGTGGCCGCACGGACGAAGATCGACGCGGGGCGGGCGTGCAGGCCCTCGGCCCAACCGACATTGACGCGGCGCTCTGCCATGGTGTTGCCCTTCACAGTCGTGACAGTTGTCTAGACCAGTCTCTCACGCTGCCGGGCGTGGTCCACCGGCGCTGCGTCCTGGCTGCGGCGGCCCGCGGAGACCCGGCAGACCGTGCGTCCTGCGGTGTCCCGGCCTGCCCCGCATTTCGAGCCTACGCGCGCCGGGCCGGTTGTCGGTGGCCGGTCGTACGCTGTCCGCATGCAGACGCCGCCGGAGCACGCGTATCCGACTCACTGGGAAGCCGACGTGGTGCTGCGTGACGGCGGCACGGCGCGGATCCGCCCCATCACCCCCGATGACGCCGAGCGGCTGGTCTCCTTCTACGAGCAGGTCTCGGACGAGTCGAAGTACTACCGCTTCTTCGCGCCCTACCCGCGGCTGTCCGCCCGCGATGTGCACCGCTTCACCCACCACGACTACGTCGACCGGGTCGGGCTCGCCGCCATGGTCGGCGGCGAGTTCATCGCCACCGTCCGCTACGACCGGATCAACGACCAGGGACTGCCCGCCAAGAGCCCCGAGGACGACCAGGCCGAGGTCGCCTTCCTCGTCCAGGACGCCCACCAGGGCCGCGGCGTCGCCTCCGCCCTCCTGGAGCACATCGCGGCCGTCGCCCGCGAACGCGGCATCCGCCGGTTCGCCGCCGAGGTGCTCCCGGCCAACTCCAAGATGATCAAGGTGTTCACGGACGCCGGCTACACCCACAAGCGCACCTTCGAGGACGGCGTCGTCCGGCTCGAGTTCGACCTGGAGCCGACCGAACAGTCCATGGCCGTGATGCGCGGCCGTGAACAGCGCGCCGAGGCCCGCTCCGTACAACGGCTGCTCGCGCCGGGTTCGGTCGCCGTCATCGGTACCGGCCGGGCCCCCGGCGGCGTCGGCCGCACCGCCCTGCGCAGCCTCCTGGACTCCGGCTTCACGGGCCGGGTGCACGCCGTCAACCACGCCTTCCCCGAGGGCCTGCGGCGGCTGGACCCCGAAGACGTACCGGCCGTCCGCAGCCTGCGGGAGGTCACCGACCCGGTCGACCTCGCCGTCATCGCCGTCCCCGCCGACCGCGTCCCCGACGCGATCCGTGACTGCGGCGAGCACGGTGTCCAGGGCGTCCTGGTGCTGTCCTCCGGCTACGCCGAAGCGGGCCCGGACGGCCGGGAGCGGCAGCGCGATCTGCTCCGCCAGGCCCGCTCGTACGGCATGCGGCTGATCGGGCCCAACGCCTTCGGCCTGATAAACACCGCCCCGGGCGTCCGGCTGAACGCCTCCCTCGCCCCGCAGATGCCCGGCGCCGGCCACATCGGCCTGTTCACCCAGTCCGGCGCCATCGGCATCGCGCTGCTCAGCGGGCTGCACGCGCGCGGTCCCGGCGACGGCGGCATCGCCGGCATCTCCGCCTTCGTCTCGGCCGGCAACCGCGCCGACGTCTCCGGCAACGACCTGCTCCAGTACTGGTACGAGGACCCGGACACCGATGTCGTGATCCTCTATCTGGAGTCCATCGGCAACCCCCGCAAGTTCGCCCGGCTCGCCCGCCGCACCGCCGCCGTCAAACCGGTGGTGGTCGCCAAGGGTGCCCGGCACAACGGCACCGCCCCGCCCGGCCACGCCGTGCCCACCGTCCGGGTGCCCGACAGCACCGTCGCCGCCCTGATGCGCCAGGCCGGCGTGATCCGCGTCGACACGGTCACCGAACTGATCGATGCCGGGCTGCTGCTGGCCTCCCAGCCGCTGCCGGCGGGCCCGCGGATCGCCATCCTCGGCAACTCCGAGTCGCTGGCGCTGCTGGCCTACGACGCCTGTCTGACCGAGGGGCTGCGCCCGCAGCGCCCCCGAGTCCTGGCCTCCGCCGCGAGTCCCGACGACTTCCGGGCCGCGCTCGCCGAGGCACTGTCCGCCGACGGCTGCGACGCCGTAGTTGTCACGGCCATCCCCTGGGTGGGGGAGGGGGCCGCCGTCTCCCCGGGCGGCAGCGAGGGCGCCGCGCTCGCCGACGCCCTGCGCACGGCGGCGACCGCCCACCCGGAGAAGCCGGTCACGGTCGTGCACCTCGCGATGGACGACCTGGCCGAGACGCTCGCGGCGCCGGCCCAGCCGGCCGGGCCGGCAGCTACCGACCCGGACGAGGGAGGCCACCCCGAGCCGGCGGCCCGCCCCCTGGACCCGGCCCCGGCCCCGGCGCCCCCACCGGTCCCGCCCGCCCCGTCCCACTTCCCACGCCCCCCGGCGCCCCCGGGCCCACCGCCCACTCTCGCCGCACGGCAGGCGCCCCCGGCCCGCGATGCCGAGGCCGAGCCGCCGCGCCGCCCCCGCCGCGAGCCCCTCCGCATCCCCGCCTACCCCGCCGCCGAGCGCGCCGTCCGCTCGCTCGCCGAGGCCGTCCGCTACGCCGCCTGGCGCCGGGAGGCGGCCGACCCGGGGCGGGTGCCCGAGTACGACGACATCCAGGAGGCCGCCGCCGGCGCCGACATCGAACGCCTCCTGGACCGGCTCACCCCTGACGTCCCCAACGGACGCTCCGTCCCGGTGCCGCCCCAGGACGCCGAGGCCCTGCTCGCCCGTTACGGCATCCACACCCGCCCCGTCCTCCCGGCCCCCGACCCGGACACCGCCGTCCGCGCCGCCGCCCGCCTCGGCTATCCGGTGGCCCTCAAGACCACCGCCCCCCACCTGCGCCACCGCCCCGATCTCGGCGGCGTCCGCCTGGACATCGCCGGCGAGACCGAACTCCGCCGCACCTACGCCGAATTGACCGACTACCTCGGCTCCCCGGAGGAGCTGCGCCCGGTCGTCCAGTCCATGGTGCCGCGCGGCGTGGACACGGTCGTCCGTGCCGCCATCGACCCCGCCGCCGGCGCCGTCCTCTCGTTCGGCCTGGCCGGGGCGCCCTCCCAGCTGCTCGGCGACATCGCCCACCGCCTCATCCCCGCCACCGACCGCGAGGTCGCCGAGCAGATCCGCTCGATCCGCGCCGCCCCGTTGCTGTTCGGATGGCGCGGCTCCCAGCCCGTGGACACCGGCGCCCTTGCGGAGCTGCTGCTGCGCGTCTCCCGGCTCGTCGACGACCACCCCGAGGTCGTCGGCGTCGACCTCGAACCGGTCGTCGTCGCCGCACAGGGCCTCTCCGTCCTGGGCGCCACCGTCCGGCTGGCCAGGGCGCCCGCCACGACTGACCTCGGCCCCCGCCGGCTGCCCGTCTACTGAGGGTCTCGCGGCCCGGTGCGCCCCGTAAGATGGACCCCATGGCTAAGACCGGTACGACGACCCAGGGGCTGCGCGCGGCGATCGAGCGCAGTGGCTATTACCCGACGCTCGTGGCCGAGGCGGTGCAGGCCGCGGTCGGTGGTGAGCCGGTGGTGTCGTACCTCGTCCATCAAGAGACGACCTTCGACGCCAACGAGGTCCGCCGCCATGTCACGGTCCTCGTCCTGACCGGCACCCGCTTCATCGTCAGCCACACCGACGAGCAGGCCGCCGACGCCACCTCCCCGTCGCCGTACGCCACCACCTCCACCGAGTCCGTCAAGCTGGGCCGGATCTCCTCCGTGGTGCTCAGCCGGGTCGTCGCCAACCCGGAGTCGTACACCCCGGGCCAGCTGCCCCGCGAGGTCGTGCTGACCATCGGCTGGGGCGCGGTCGCCCGCCTGGACCTGGAGCCCGCCGCCTGCGGTGACCCCAACTGCGAGGCGGACCACGGCTACACGGGCTCCTCCACCGCCGACGACCTCTCGCTGCGGGTCAGCGAGGCCGGCGACGGCCCCGACTCGGTGCGCGAGACGCTCACCTTCGCCCAGGCGCTCTCCGAGGCCACCGCGGCCACCACCGCCCGCTGATGGTCCACACCGCCCCCGCCTGGCCGGAACCCGAACCTCTCGACCCGCTCGGCGCCCCGGTGCCGCGCTACGGCTCCGCCTCCCTCGCCGATCTGCTGCCCACCGTCGCCGCCGGACTGGGCATACCCGGCGTCACCGGCGCGATGGAGCTGGCGCCCGCCGACCGGGCGTGCGTATTCCTGATCGACGGCCTCGGCTGGCAGCTGCTGCGTGCCCACCCGGAGGAGGCCCCCTTCCTCACCTCGCTCCTGGGCACGTCGTTCAACGGCAGCGGCCGGCCCCTCACCGCGGGCTTCCCCTCCACCACCGCCACCTCCCTCGCCTCGGTCGGCACCGGACTTCCGCCGGGCGCCCACGGCCTGCCCGGCTACACCTGCGAGGACCCGGCGACCGGCGCCCTGATGAACCAGCTGCGCTGGTCTCCGTGGACCGACCCCCACGTCTGGCAGCCCTACCCGACGGTCTTCCAGCTCGCCGACGCCGCCGGCGTCCACACCTGCCAGGTCTCCGCACCGAACTTCCAGCACACCCCGCTCACCAAGGTCGCCCTCAGCGGCGGCACCTTCCACGGCCGGCTCTCCGGCGAGGAGCGGATGGACCTCGCCGCCGAACAACTCGCCGCGGGCGACCGTTCGCTGGTCTACACGTACTACTCCGAGGTCGACGGCAAGGGACACCGCTACGGCGTCGACTCCGACGCCTGGCGCGGCCAGTTGATGTACGTCGACCGGCTCGCACAGCGGCTCGCCGAGCAGCTCCCGCCGCGCAGCGCCCTCTACATCACCGCCGACCACGGCATGATCGACATCCCCTTCGGCCCCGAGTCCCGGATCGACTTCGACGAGGACTGGGAACTGCGCGCCGGCGTACGCCTGTTGGGCGGCGAGGGGCGGGCCCGGCATGTGTACGCCCATCCGGGGGCGGCCTCCGACGTACTCGCCGTATGGCGCGAGGTGGTCGGCGAGCAGATGTGGGTGGCGAGCCGTGAAGAGGCCATCGCCGCCGGGTGGTTCGGCCCGCAGGTCGACGACCGGGTGCGGGCCCGGATCGGCGATGTCGTGGCGGCCGCCCATGCCGACATCGTGATCATCGCGACCGAACGGGAGCCCCGGGAGTCGGAGATGGTCGGGATGCACGGCTCGATGACCCCGGTGGAGCAGCTGGTCCCGCTCCTGGAAGTCCGCACCTGACCCCGCAGGCCGCTCGCCCGCCCCGCGCCCCCCACCCACGAGCCCGAAAGGCCCGCAACTTCCCATGCCCGAGCTGGTGTTCTTCTCCGGAACGATGGACTGTGGCAAGTCGACACTCGCTCTGCAGATCGAGCACAACCGCTCCTCCCGCGGACTGCAGGGAATGATCTACAGCCGCAACGACCGGGCCGGTCACGGCAAGCTCTCCTCCCGCCTCGGGCTGGTCACCGAGGCCGTCGAGGCCGCGGACGGCATGGACTTCTACGCGCATGTCGTCGGACGTCTCTCCTCCGGCGGGCGGATCGACTACGTCATCGCCGACGAGGCCCAGTTCCTCGCCCCCGAACAGATCGACCAGCTCGCCCGGGTCGTCGACGACCTCGAACTGGACGTCTTCGCCTTCGGCATCACCACCGATTTCCGCAGCAAGCTCTTCCCCGGCTCCCAGCGCCTGGTCGAACTGGCCGACCGGGTGGAGGTGTTGCAGGTCGAGGCGCTGTGCTGGTGCGGCGCCCGCGCCACGCACAACGCCCGCACGGTCGGCAGCCGGATGGTCGTCGAGGGCGCGCAGGTCGTGGTCGGCGATGTCGTCGGTGAGGCGGACGGCCCGCCGGCCGAGGTCGGCTACGAGGTGCTGTGCCGGCGTCACCACAGCCGCCGCCAGACCTCGGCGACCGCCCGCGCGGCCGCGCTCTCCCCGGACGTCCTGCCGGTCGACAGCGCGAAGTAGGAGCGGCCCGCCGGGGCGATGGCGCCGGTTGCGCCCCTGTGCGCCTCCACACGGTCGGGTGGCGCCCCCTCACCGGACGTTGACGCGGTCCGGCCGTGAGCCGGCCTTCAGCGCCGCTGGACGAGCGTGAAAACGGCGCCCTCGCTGTCGGTGACGGTTGCCAGCCGGCCGTGCGCGGAGTCCCGGGCGCCGTCCAGCACCTGACCGCCCAGCTCGGCCACCCGGCGGGCGGCCGCGTCCGTATCGGAGACGGCGAAGTAGGTCATCCAGTGGGAGCCCCGGTCGCGCGGCAGGGCACCGCCCACACCGTGGATGCCGGCCACCGGGTGGTCCTTGAGATGCAGCGTCAGATAGTCCTCGAAACCGGCGGATTCGGGGGAGCCGTCCGGGCGCAGCGGTTCCGTCTCGAAGCCGAAGACGTGCTCGTAGAACGTGCCGACGGACTCGGTGTCCCGGGTGACCAGCTCGTTCCACACCGCGGTGCCGGGCTCCCCGGTGAACGTGGTGCCCATCATCGATCTGCCCTGCCAGACGCCGAAGATCGCCCCTTGCGGGTCGGAGGCGATCGCCATCCGCCCCGTGTCGTCGTCGGCGTCCAGCGGCCCGACGCCCACCGTCCCACCGCAGGAGCGGATCTGTTCTGCCGTCACATCCGCGTCGTCGCTGGCCAGATACGTGGTCCAGGAGACCGGGAGCGCGCGGTCGGGCAGCAGCTCGCCGACCCCGGCGACTTCCCGGCCGTCGAGGAAGGCACGGGCGTAGGGACCGAAGTGCTGCGGCCCCGGGCGGAACTCCCAGCCGAACAGCGCGCCGTAGAACTCCTGCGTCGTGGGCAGGCTGTGAGCCAAGAGGCTCACCCAGCAGGGCGCGCCGGGCATCCGCCGGGTCGCTGCCTCGGTCGTCATTGTCACTCTCTCCTCGGAGCGTCGGGTGCTGACCACGTGCGGTACGGGCGCGGGGCCCGTGCAGATGCTCGCACCCGGTGACCTGGTGTGGGCCCCGGCCGCGCCGTTCAGGGCACGTTCGCGAGGGAGAATGCCCGTTTTCGGGTTCGCCACCCGTTCCGGCGGAGTTACGGCAGGGTGTAACTGCGCCATACGGAGGGTGGGCACCCACCCTCCGTACGTAGTCGTCGCTACGCAAGGATGAGTCCCATGAACGCCATCATCACCGCTACCGAACTCGCGAGCGAGTTGGCACGCCCCACTCCTCCGGTGCTCCTGGACGTCCGCTATCAGCTCGGCGGTCCGCCCGGCCGTCCCGAGTACGCGGCCGGTCATGTCCCCGGCGCGGTCTATGTCGACCTCGACGCCGAGCTGGCCGCGCCACCCGGCCCGGCGGGCCGTCACCCGCTCCCCGACCTGGATGTCTTCGCCGGGGCCATGCGGGCCGCCGGCGTCAGCGGAGACCGCCCCGTGGTCGTCTACGACGGCGGCCAGGGCTGGGCGGCCGCGCGCGCCTGGTGGCTGCTGCGCTGGACCGGGCACCCCGATGTGCGGGTGCTGGACGGCGGCCTCGCAGCCTGGAAGGCGTCCGGCGGCGCGATGAGCGTCGACCAACCGACGCCGCAGGCCGGTGACTTCACGCCGCTCCCCGGCGCGCTGCCACTGCTCACGGCGGACGACGCGGCCGCCCTGGCCCGCCGCGGCGTCCTGCTGGACGCGCGGGCCGGCGAGCGCTACCGCGGCGAGGTCGAGCCCCTTGACCGGGTCGCCGGCCACATCCCGGGCGCCGTGTCCGCGCCGACGACGGAGAACGTCGTCGAGGGCGACACCGTCTTCCGGGACGCAGCGGACCTGGCCAAGCGGTTCGCGTCGCTCGGCGCCACCGAGGACGTGGAGGTCGGCGTCTACTGCGGCTCCGGGGTCTCCGCCGCCCACCAGGTGCTCGCCCTCGCCGTCGCGGGCATCCCCGCCGCGCTGTACGTCGGCTCCTGGAGCGAATGGTCGTCCGACCCCTCCCGCCCCGTCGCCACCGGCCCGCAGCCCGGCTGAGCCCCCGCCACGAGGCCACACACAGCCGTCCGCCCGCCCCGGGAAGCCGGAACGGGCGGACGGCGTGACACGTAAGCGCGGGCGGCGCGTTACTCCGGTTTCTTGCGCCGGGTACCGAAGACGATCTCGTCCCAACTGGGTACCGCGGCACGGCGTCCCGGCCGTACGCCGTCCGCCTCGGCCTGCCGGTCCGTCGTCCCGGTCAGCCGGTCACGGTGCCCGGCCACCGCACGCGGCATCAGCACATCGGCGTACGCGGAACCCGCGCCCGCGCTGGCCGCCGGGGCGGGCGGCTCCTCGACCTCCGCCTCGGACTCCTCTTCGCTCTGCGCCGCCTTCGCGCTCTCCGGTACGACCATGTCGCCACGGAAGCTCGGCACCGCCTCCAGCAGGCTGGTCAGCGAATCCCGCTCCCGCTCACCCGCGGCGGCCTCCTCGAGGACCTGCGGCTCGTCGTCGTCACCACCGGACTGCGCGGCGCGGTCGCCGCGCTCGGACGACTGCCGGTCCAGCGCGCGGTCCAGCGGCCGGTCACGCGGCAGCCGCGCGATCCGCGGTACGAACGGGAAGCTCGGCTCGGGTGTGTCATCGCTCTCGCCGATCAGCGCCCGCGCCTCGTCGTCCACGGCCTGGACGAGCCGCCGCGGCGGGTCGTAGGTCCAGCTCGCCGAGTGCGGTTCGGTCGCGACGCGGTAGACCAGCAGCACCTCCCAGGTGCCGTCGTCCCGGCGCCAGGAGTCCCACTGGACGCTCTCCTTGTCGGCGCCGCGCAGCAGCAGCCGCTCCGCGACCGCCTCACCGAGCTGCGGACCGGTGTTCTCGCCGGGGCGCCGCACCGGGGTCTTCCGGGCCCGCTCGGCCATGAACGCACGCTCGGCGAGCACCGGGCCCTCGAAGCGGCGCACCCGGTCGACGGGGATGCCGGCCAGCTGGGCGACCTCTTCCGCGGAGGCGCCTGCTCTTATACGAGCCTGGATGTCCCGTGGCCGCAGATGGCTCTCGACCTCGATCTCGATCTGGCCCAGGCGCGCACGGTCGTTGCGGACCGCGGCGCGCAGCCGTTCGTCGATCGGAAGCGTGTACTCGGTGCTGTCCGCAGCTTTGAGCACCAGCCGTGTGCCGTCGTTGGAGACGGCCACGACACGCAGTTCGGGCATGGGGACCTCCCGGGTGGTGCCTGCCGACGTCACGTGCGTCGCTGCTTCCGCTAGTCGAGTGTGGCCTGCCCGGGTGCAGCCTGCCACAACATTGCCGAGTTGCCCGGCGTGTCGGGGCTTGGCCCTGAAACGCCGTTATGACACGGTTACCTGTTCGCCACGCTCAGTGACCGTATCGCTTGTCCTGTCGCCGTGCACCCGTGCCGAGCGGCGGCGCCCCGGGCGAGTGCCGCCTTCAGGGCCCCTCCCGCGGGTTCCGGGCAGCCGGACGGGAACCGGGGCCAGGGCTCGCCACAGTACTCCATTTGGACCACTTAGGTGGACCGCCGCGCCGCCGAACTTCTGGGCAGGCAACGGGGTTCGGTCGTCTTGTCGACCTCTCTACCTGGGACGCAGGTGGCAAGTTTCACAGATTCCCCAAAATCGGAACTAATGGCTCCGCCGAATGGTCACTTCTCCATGCAAGATGGATCGAAGGGGCTATCAAAGGTTGGAGATGGACGAAGAAACCGAAACCGACACGAAGAAGAAGGAGAAGCGGATAGACCTGAGCGTGGCTCAGGTTGCCGGCAGCGCGCTCGCTGCGGCCGTCGCCGCGTACCTCGCGGGCCGGCTCGGCGTCTACGGAACCATCATCGGCGCGGGTCTGGTCAGTGTCGTGGCCACGACCGGCGGCTCGATATTCCACTATCTGTTCCGGCGCACCGGCGAACAGATCAAGGAGGCCACGGTCTCCACCCGGCCGAGGCCGCGCCGCTTCTCCTCCCGCACTCGATCCACCGCACCCGACGCCCGGCAGGCCGGCACCACGCTGGTGTTGCCGACCTTCGACAAGCAGGGCACGGAGGACGAGGTCACCTCCGTCGCCGCCGGGACACCCGGGCGCGACACCGCCCGTACCCAGCTCATCCCGCGGGCCGAACAGGCCCGCCGCCGTGATCCGGCGAGTGCCCACCCGGCTCAGGGGGCCGACAGCCCGACGCGGATGCTGCACGCCGGCCACGGCGCGATCGGCGCCCCGCGCACGGCGGACGGCGCGGGCCACGGGCGGCCCGCCGACCGGACGCAGCTGGTGCCGCGCCTCGACGCGCGGACCACGGCGCGGGGACCCGTCCGCCCGGCCGGACCGCCCGAGGAGCTCAGCGCCGCGACCTACGGCACCCGGCTGCGCGGCTGGAAGCGGCCGGCGCTCGGTGCACTCGCGGTCTTCGTGCTCGCCATGGGGGTGGTCACCGGAACCGAGCTGGTCACCGGGCAGACGCCCAGCGGCGAGAAGGGCACCACGCTGAGCAACATCACGCATACCGGGGGCGGAAGCCGGCAGCAGCCCGGTACGCCGCGGTCGCCCGACTCCGGTTCCCCGGAGGACGGCCGGCGCCACGGCGACAACGGTGAGCCGAAGAACCCGGAGCCCGGCACGTCGGAGGACGCCGGTGCCGGCAAGGGAACCGACGGCGACTCCCCGTCGCCGGCCCCGAGCCCGTCCGACAGCGACAAGACCTCGCCGGACCCCGACGCGCCCTCGTCCCCTGCCCCGGGGCCGAGCGAGTCCGCCGGCGACGGTGGCACCGGCGACGGTGCGACCGGTGGCCAGGACCAGGGGGACCGGCAGCGTCAGCAGGACTCCGAGGCGGAGGCCCCGGCTCCCGGAGCCTCCTGATCCGGCGGCCGTCCCCCGGGACGGCCGCCGGGCGGACCCGCGGCGGCCGCGCATCGGTGCCCTATGGGTGCCGGGGCGCGGCCGCCGTCGTCGGTCAGTCCCCCAAAACGCGCCGCAGATACGGATTGGCGAAGCGGCGCTCCGGGTCGAGCCGGTCGCGCACCGCGGTGAACTCACCGAACCGCGGATAGGCGTCGGCGAGATAGGCGGCGTCACGGGTGTGCAGCTTCCCCCAGTGCGGCCGCCCGTCGTGCGCCGTCATGATCCGCTCGGCGGCCGCGAAGTACGCCTGGTGCGGTGTGCCCCGGTACATGTGGACGGCGAGGTACACGGTCTCCCGGCCCGAGGCGGTGGACAGCGGGATGTCGTCGGCCGGCGCGGTGCGTACCTCGACGGGGAAGCTGACCTTGAAGTCCGAGCGTTCCACCAGTGCCTTCAGTTCGCCCAGCGCCGCGACCGCGGCCGCGCGGGGCAGCGCGTACTCCATCTCCACGAACCGAACCCGCCGCGGCGAGGTGAACACCTTGTAAGGGATGTCGGTGTACGTACGGGCCGACAGCGCGCGGCTGGAGATCTTGGCGATGCCCGGTATGGCGGCCGGCACCGTCCGGCCGACGGCGCAGGCGAGCTGGAACACCCCGTTGGACAGCAGCTCGTCCTCGATCCAGCCGCTGACCCTGCCCGGCGGCGCCGCCGGGCCCTGACTGCGGTTGTTGCGCTTGGTGTTGCAGCTGCCGGTGTGCGGGAACCAGTAGAACTCGAAGTGCTCGTTCTCGGCGACCAGCTCGTCGAACCGGTCCGTCACCTCGTCGAAGGGCATCGGCTCCTCGCGGGCGGTCAGCAGGAACTCCGGCTCCACGGCGAAGGTCAGCTCGCTGATCACGCCGAGGGCGCCCAGGCCCAGCCGGGCCGCGCCGAAGACCTCCGGGTTCTCCCCGGCGGAGCAGGTCAGGACCGAGCCGTCGGCGGTGACCAGTTCGAGGGCGGTGATCTGGGCGGCGATCGACGCCGAGTCACGGCCCGTCCCGTGGGTGCCGGTGGCGGCCGCCCCGGAGACGGTCTGCTCCATGATGTCGCCCATGTTGGTCAGCGACAGTCCGTGCGCGGCCAGGGTGGCGTTGAGGTGCTTGAGCGGTGTGCCCGCCGCCACCGTCACCGTCCCGGCCGCGCGGTCGACCGTACGGACGCCGGTCAGCCGCTCGGGGCGGATCAGCAACCCGTCGGTCACGGCGGCGGGGGTGAAGGAGTGGCCGGTGCCCGCCGCCTTGAGCGTCAGCCCGTCCGCGGCGGCGGCGCGGACCGCGGCCGCCAGCTCCTCGGTGGTCGCCGGGGCCACGCTGCGGGCGGGCCGGGCGGTGACATTGCCCGCCCAGTTGCGCCACCGGCCGGTGGTCGGAGCGCGCCCTCCCGAGCCGCCGACGGCGTTGCTGACTGCCATGGTGACGTCCCCTCCCTCCGCGCGGGCCGGCCGCGTGCGGCCGCCGTTGGTGTGAGCGCATGATGTCAGTCGCCGACGGGGCTTCCAGGCGGGGTGACGGGAATCACACGGGCGGGTAGCCGGCTGGAACCGGCCGGCTACCGGATATGTCGTACCGCCGGTAACTCGTAGGCGGGAGGCGCCTGTTCGGTGAGGGGCACCGGAGCAGCTCGGTCCGGTCCGCCGCCCCGCCGGGACGGCCCTACCCGACGGGCTCCTCGTCCTGCCGTTCCGCGGAGGGGGTCTCGTCCCGGCCGGACAGCGCGCCGGCCGCGGCCGGTCCCCCGGGCGGAGCGACGGCACGCGGACGGAGCCTGCGGTAGCCGGTGCACGCCACCAGCGCGGCGAGCAGACCGGCAGCCCCCGGCACCAGATAGCCGCGGGCGGCACCCGCCGCGTCCACCACCCAGCCGGCCGCCGACGAACCCAGCGCGACGCCCACGGCCAGGCCGGTGCTGGTCCAGGTCATGCCCTCGGTCAGCTTCGACCGCGGGACGTGCTCCTCGATCAGCGCCATCGTGGTCACCATCGTCGGGGCGACGGACAGCCCCGCGATGAACAGCGCGACGGCGAGCAGCGGCAGTGAACTCACCAGCTGCAGCGGCACCATGCTCACCGCCATGGCGCCGACCCCGGCCACCCACCTCCGGGACGGATGCCCCGTGAGCCGCAGCAGCCCGAAGACGGCGCCGGCCAGACAGGAGCCGAGCGCGTAGACCGCCAGCACCAGACTGGCCGCGGCCTTCCGCCCGGCCTCCTCGGCGAAGGCCACGGTCACCACGTCAACCGCCCCGAAGATCGCGCCGGTCGCCACGAACGTCACCACCAGCACCTGCAGCCCCGGCGAGCGCAGCGCCGACCCCTTGGTGTGCTGCTCGCGCGGATGCGGCACCGGTTCCGTCGCCCGCTGTGCCGTCAGCCAGAAGACCCCGGCGGCGAGGAAACAGGCGGCCAGCAGCGGACCGGCCTCCGGGAACCACGCGGTGGACAGGCCGATGGACAGGATCGGCCCGACGATGAAGCACGTCTCGTCGACGATCGACTCCCACGCGTACGCGGTGTGCAGTTCGTGCGGGGAGCCCCGGTAGATCTCCGCCCAGCGCGCCCGGATCATCGAGCCGACGCTCGGCACACACCCCGCACAGGCCGCGAAGACGAACAGCAGCCAGTCCGGCCAGCCCTGCTGCGCGGTCAGCAGCAGACCGGCGACCGCGGTGACCGACACCAGGGTCGCCGGCCGCAGCACCCGGCTCTGCCCGTGCCGGTCCACCAGCCGGGAGATCTGCGGGCCGATGGCCGCCGCGGACAGCGCGAGGGTCGCCGACAGCGCGCCCGCCAGGCCGTAGCGGCCGGTCAGCTGGGAGATCATCGTGACGATGCCGATGCCCATCATCGACACCGGTATCCGGCCCAGCAGTCCCGCGGCGGAGAACGACGTGGTGCCGGGGCGGCCGAAGATGGCGCGGTAGGGACTGGGCAACGGGGATGCTCCGCCGGTGAGAAACCGAAGATCGGTAAGGGACGTCTGTGGCCGATACAGCTTACGGGCGGCCCGCCGTCGTCCGCCCCTGGATTTCCGGGCCGGACTCCGGTGCCGCAGGCTCCGGTCCGCACCGGGACCTGCCCGCCGCCCCCGTGGAAGGGGTGGCAGGATCGGTGGCATGCCCGAACAGCGTGATCCCAGCCCCTATGACGCTCTCCTGCTGCTGTCGTTCGGCGGCCCCGAAGGCCCCGACGACGTCGTCCCGTTCCTGGAGAACGTCACCCGCGGCCGCGGCATCCCCCGTGAGCGCCTCAAGGAGGTGGGGCAGCACTACTTCCTGTTCGGTGGCGTCAGCCCCATCAACGCCCAGAACCGCGAGCTGCTGGACGCGCTGCGCAGCGACTTCGCCGAACACGGCCTGGACCTGCCCGTCTACTGGGGCAACCGCAACTGGGCCCCCTACCTGACCGACACCCTGCGGACGATGGTCCAGGACGGCCACCGCCGCATCGCCGTACTGGCGACCAGCGCCTACGCCTCGTACTCGGGATGCCGGCAGTACCGCGAGAACCTCGCCGACGCACTCGCCGCCCTGCGGTCCGAAGGCCTGCCGGTACCGCAGGTCGACAAGCTGCGGCACTACTTCAACCACCCCGGCTTCGTCCGCCCCATGGTCGACGGGGTGCTGGCGTCCCTCGCCGCACTGCCCCAGGACGTACGGGACGGCGCCCACCTCGCCTTCACCACCCACTCCATCCCCACCGCCGCCGCCGACACCTCCGGCACCCCGGGTGACCACACCGAGGGCGGCGAGGGCGGCGCGTACGTCGCCCAGCACCTGGACGTGGCGCGGACGATCGCCGCCGCCGTCCGCGCGGAGACCGGTGTGGAGCGCTCCTGGCGGCTCGTCTACCAGTCCCGCAGCGGCGCCCCGCACATCCCCTGGCTGGAGCCGGACATCTGCGACCACCTGGAGGAGCGGCACGCCGCCGGCGCCCCGGCCGTCGTCATGGTCCCCATCGGGTTCGTCTCCGACCACATGGAGGTCAAGTACGACCTCGACACCGAGGCCACCGCCAAGGCCGCCGAACTGGGACTGCCGGTCGCCCGGTCGGCCACCGTGGGCGCCGACCCCCGGTTCGCCGCGGCCGTCCGCGACCTCCTCCTGGAGCGCGCGGCCACCGAACGGGGCGGCACCCCGGAGCGCTGCGCGCTCGGCGCCCTCGGCGCGAGCCACGACCTGTGCCCGGTCGGCTGCTGCCCCGCGCGCGCACCGCGCCCGGCCGCCGCCGGCGCCGACTGGCAGGACCCGGTCGCCGAGGCCCCCGCGTAAGCCCGTACGCCCGCCCGACCCCCGCCCGTCCGAGCAAGGAGCATCGTGCCCGATCCGCAGCACCCCGACGCCCCGCAGAGCGCCCCGGCGCCGGCCGAAGCCCTCTACGACGAACTGCTCGACCTGGCCCTGGAGGCCGCCCGCCGCGCCGGGACACTGCTGCGCGACGGCCGGCCCGCCGACCTCGGCGTGGCCGCCACCAAGTCCAGCCCCATCGACGTCGTCACCGAGATGGACATCGCCTCCGAGAAGCTGATCACGGGCTTCCTGGGGGAGCGCCGCCCGGACGACGGCTTCCTGGGCGAGGAGGGCGCCAGTACGGACGGCACCAGCGGCGTCCGCTGGATCGTCGACCCCGTGGACGGCACCGTCAATTACCTCTACGGGCTGCCGTCCTGGTCGGTGTCCATCGCGGCGGAGAAGGACGGCGAGGTGGTCGTCGGGGTCGTCGCCGCCCCGATGCGCGGCGAGACCTACCAGGCCGTCCTGGGCCGCGGCGCGTTCAACAACGGCGAGCGCATCCACCACAGGCCCGCACCGACGCTCTCCCAGGCGCTGGTCGGCACCGGCTTCTCCTACACGGCCGCGCGCCGGGCCGCCCAGGCGGAGGTGCTGCGCACGTTGCTGCCGCAGGTCCGCGACATCCGGCGCGGCGGCTCGGCCGCGATCGACCTGTGCGATGTGGCCTGCGGCCGGCTCGACGCCTACTACGAGCGCGGTCTGAGCCCCTGGGACATGGCGGCCGGCGCCCTGATCGCCCGCGAGGCCGGTGCGCTCACCGGCGGCCGCCCCGGCCGGGCGCCCTCCGGCGAGCTGATCCTGGCCGCCTCCCCGGACCTCTTCGCGGAGCTCCAGCCGCTGCTGGACGGGCTCGGCGCCTGGCACGACTGACCGGACGCCATCCGGGCACGACAGCGCCCCGGCACCCTTCCCCTGGGTGCCGGGGCGCTGTCGTTGTGCGTCTTGGGGCGGTCAGGCGCTGACCGCCCCAAGACGCACGCCGTGCTCGGTCGCCAGTCGCTGCAGATCCTCGAGCTCTGCCTGCTCGACCTCGGCGAGGAAGTCATCGCCCGCAGCGCGGGCCCGGTCCAGATCGGCTTCGGTGTTCTGTATGCGCTGCAAAATGCCTGCGGTGAACGCGTCCATGTGCGCCCCCTCGTCGTGGGTCGGTGGGCACGGGGGTGTGCCGACGGGTGGGTCGATCACGGCGTGATCCCTGCGATGGATCAGTCCATGGCAAGTAGCCGGAAAAACAGGGTGTGATCGCGGGTGTGCAGTCGTCCTCCCCACCCGCCACCTCAGGGAAACCTCAACCCGCCCGGGAATCCTGTCCGTCGGTCCCCGCTCACCGGTCCTCCACCCACCCCGCACCCCTCTTACAGCCGGTTTACGGCTCTTCGGGGCAGGATGGAAGAGCTTTCAGACTTTGTTGTGCCTGCCCGTAAGGGCCCTGAGGAAGGACTAGCGACGTGCGTGTTCTCGTCGTCGAGGACGAGCAGCTGCTCGCCGATGCGGTGGCCACCGGACTACGCCGGGAGGCCATGGCGGTCGACGTGGTCTACGACGGCGCTGCCGCCCTGGAACGGATCGCGGTCAACGACTACGACGTCGTCGTGCTCGACCGTGACCTTCCGGTCGTCCACGGTGACGACGTCTGCCGCAAGATCGTCGAGCTGGGGATGCCCACCCGCGTCCTGATGCTCACCGCCTCCGGGGACGTCAGCGACCGCGTCGAGGGCCTGGAGATCGGCGCGGACGACTACCTTCCGAAGCCGTTCGCCTTCACCGAGCTGACCGCGCGGGTGCGGGCCCTGGGGCGCCGTACGACCGTCGCGCTGCCGCCGGTCCTGGAGCGCGCCGGGATCAAGCTCGACCCCAATCGGCGCGAGGTCTTCCGCGACGGCAAGGAGGTCCAGCTCGCACCCAAGGAGTTCGCGGTGCTGGAGGTCCTGATGCGCAGCGAGGGCACGGTCGTCTCGGCCGAGCAGCTCCTGGAGAAGGCCTGGGACGAGAACACCGACCCGTTCACCAACGTCGTACGGGTCACCGTCATGACCCTCCGGCGCAAGCTCGGCGAGCCCGCGGTGATCGTCACCGTCCCCGGCTCGGGATACCGGATCTGACCGCCGATGCCTTCCCTGCCCTCCTTCTCCAAGACGGCCGGCCCGCCGCCGTCCGCACCGCCCAAGCCCACCTGGGACCCCCGGCCGGTCAACGTCCGGCCCTTCCCGTGGCTGCGCCCCACGATCCGGATACGGCTGACGCTGCTGTACGGCGGCATGTTCCTGATGGCCGGCATCGTGCTGCTCACGATCATCTACATGCTGGCCGCCGACGCGCTGCACGACGGCAGCGCGCTGCCGCTGAAGATCCTCGGCGGCAAGTTCGAGTCGACCAGCGACATCTGTGACCTGCCCACCCAGACGTCCGGGCAGCTGCTCCAGGAGGCCGTCAACAGCTGTCTGCAGCACCAGCGGGCGGTGGCCCTCAACAGCCTCCTCAACCGCTCCCTGCTGGCCCTGCTCGGCCTGACGGTGGTGGCGTTCGCTTTTGGTTATGCGATGGCGGGGCGGGTGTTGTCGCCGTTGGGGCGGATCACGCGGACGGCGCAGCGGGTGGCGGGTTCGGATCTGCATCGGCGGATTGAGCTGGGGGGTCCGGATGATGAGCTGAAGGAGCTGGCGGACACGTTCGATCAGATGCTGGACCGGCTGGACCGGGCGTTTGAGTCGCAGCGGCGGTTCGTGGCGAA
>NZ_JBHYPE010000019.1:25697-133970 GCF_042746015.1 Streptomyces sp. NPDC058773 | reverse complement strand
CAGTACACACTGTGTGTATACGTGGGGTGTGTACGCGAAGGATGCAGGCGGATGTGCGCGCGGGAGGGGGAGCGGGCGGCGGGGGCTGCGGGAGCGGGCGGACGGCGGGACCGCGGGGGCGTCCGCGGCCACCCCGATCGGACGCGTCCGGGGCGACACCCCGCCCCCGCCGCGATGGACTCGTACCGTGACCGCCCCGCCGCCGGACGACTGCCTGGCGCACAACGACTGGATCTGCGGCGACTACCTGAGCACCCGTCGGCAGATCCTGCTCGACGCGCTCGCCCAGCACCTCCAGCTGACGGTGCTCTCGGTGGGGCTCGGGCTGGTGATCGCGGTCCCGCTGGCGCTGCTGGCCCGCCGCCGACGCTGGACGGTCGGGCCGGTGCTCGGCATCACCACTGTCCTCTACACGATCCCGTCGCTGGCGATGTTCTCGCTGCTGCTGCCGGTCTACGGGCTGTCCGCCACCCTCGTGGTGGTCGGCCTCGCGCTGTACTCCCTCACCCTGCTGGTACGGAACATCCTGGCCGGGCTGGACGGGGTCCCCGCCGAGGCCAGGGAGGCCGCCCGGGGCATCGGGTACGGGCCGACGCGCCAACTGCTGACCGTCGAGCTGCCGCTGGCCCTCCCGGCGGCGATGGCCGGGCTGCGGATCGCCACGGTCTCGGCGGTCGCGCTCACCACCGTCGGCGCCATCGTCGGCTACGGCGGACTGGGCAACCTCATCTACGCCGGCATGAACACCTTCTTCAAGGCGCAGGTGCTCACCGCGTCCGTGCTCTGTGTGCTCATCGCGGTCGTCCTCGATCTGCTGCTGCTCGGCGTGGAACGGCTGCTGACCCCCTGGCGCCGGGCCGAGCGGCGGGCGCGGGGGCGGAGCCGGGCCGCCGCCGGGCCCAAGCGGCCGGCAGCGGTGCTCGGGCGGCGGACATGAGCACCGTCTCCGCGGTCTGGCGATGGCTGACCACCGCCGCCAACTGGTCCGGTGAGAACGGCGTCTGGCACCGCCTCGAACAGCACGTCGTGCTCACCTTCGCCTGCCTGGCCCTCAGCGCCCTGATTGCGCTGCCGGTCGCCCTGACCCTCGGCCACCTCGGCCGCGGCGGCGCGCCGGCCGTCAACCTCGCCAACGCCGGTCGTGCGGTGCCGACCTTCGCGGTCCTCGTTCTGCTGCTGCTCACCCCGATTGGACGGCACGGGCAGTGGCCGACGATCATCGCGCTCGTGTTGTTCGCGATCCCGCCGCTGCTGACGAACGCGTATGTCGGGATGCGTGAGGTGGACCGGAACGTGGTGCGGGCCGCACGGGGCATGGGGATGACCGGCACCCAGCTGGTGTGGCGGGTCGAGGTGCCGCTCGCCTCCCCGCTCATCCTGACCGGCGTCCGGATCGCCGCGGTCCAGCTGGTGGCCACCGCCACGCTCGCCGCGCTGGTGGGCGGCGGCGGACTCGGCCGGATCATCACCGCAGGGTTCAACCTGGCCAGTACCCCGCAGGTGGTCGCCGGGGCGGTGCTGGTCGCGGTGTTCGCGCTGCTGATGGAGGCCGTCTTCGAGCTGGCGCAGCGGTGGGCACCGGAGTGGGCGGGCGGACGGAGCCGATGAGGGCCGCCGTCGCGGCTGTCGTGGGCGCCGCCGTGCTCGGGCTCGCGGCCTGCGGCGGCGGCCCCTCCCTGGAGACCCGCTCCGCGATCACCGCCTCCCCCGGTGGCCGTGAACTGGTCATCGGCTCGGCCGGGTTCACCGAGAGCGAGCTGCTCGCCCAGATGTACGCGGCGCTGCTCGACCATGCCGGGTACCGGACCCGGGTGGTGACCGTCGGGAACCGGGAGCTGTACGAACCGGCGCTGGAGGCCGGGCAGATCGATGTCGTACCCGAGTACGCCGCCACCTTCGCGGACTGGCTCAACGCCAAGAACAAGGGCTCCAAGGCGCCCCCGGTGGCCTCGCCCGACATCGGTGCCACCATGGCCGCGGTGCGCCGGATCGCCGGCCCGCGCGGCCTGACCGTGCTCCCGGCCGGCCGGGCCGTCGACCAGAACGCCTTCGCGGTGCGCGCCTCCTACGCCCGCGAGCACGGCCTCACCACCCTCAGCGAGCTGGGCCGCGCCAAGCTCCCGGTGCGTCTCGCCGCGGGCGACGAGTGCGTCCAGCGGCCGTTCTGCGCGCCGGGGCTGAAGAAGCGCTACGGGATCAACGTCACCGCCCTTGACCCGAAGGGCGTCGGCACCACACCCGCCAAGCAGGCGGTGCAGAACGGGCAGGACCAGATGGTGCTGACGACCAGCACCGATGCCACCCTCGACCGGTTCGGCCTGGTGCTGCTGACCGACGACAAGAAGCTGCAGAACGCGGACTACGTCGTCCCCGTCGTCAACCGTGCCCGTGCGGGCGGCGAGGGGCCGGCCGCCGCGCTCAGCCGCCTCAACGAGGTGCTGACCACCGCCGACCTGGCGCAGCTCAATGAACAGGTGGACGGCTGGCGGCGGCTGCCGGCGGATGTGGCGCGCAACTACCTGAAATCCGAAGGGCTGTTGCCCCGGCACTGACCCGGGAGAGGGCGGGCGCGGCGTTTCACGTGAAACGCCCACCGTGGCTCCTCGCAGGCGTTTCACGTGAAACCGGTCGGCACCCTCACGCCGTGGGCACCGAGTCCACCTCGGCCCGTTCCCGCGACACCCCCTGCTCGCCCGAACCGATGGTGCGGCGCAGCGCCTCATGGAGCTTGGTCGGGGTGAGGACGCCCAGGAACCGAGGGCCGTCCAGTACCGCGATCCAGCCGGCGTCGTGTTGGAGCATCTCGCTGAACGCCGCTTTGAGGGTGCCGGTCACCGGCACCCAGGCCTCCATCCGGCGGGCATGACCGGCGACCGTGCCCTCCCCGCCCGCCAGCTCCTCCGTGCCCACCCAGCCGTGCAGTGCGCCCTCCTCATCGAGCACCACCGCCCAGCGGGCGCCCTCGGTCCGCAGCCGGGCCAGGGCGTCCGCGGCGGGTTCGCCGAGCCGGACGAACGGCGGGTGTTCGAGGTCACCGCGGTCGATACCCGTGACCGCGAGCTGCTTCAACGCCCGGTCGGTACCGACGAATTCGGCGACGTACGGGGTGGCGGGGGCGCCGAGGACACCGGCGGGGGTGTCGTACTGCTCGATCCGGCCGGCGCCGTAGACCGCGATCCGGTCGCCGAGCCGAATGGCCTCCTCGATGTCATGGGTGACCAGCAGCACCGTCTTGTGCAGTGTGGCCTGCAGCCGCAGGAACTCCTTCTGCAGCCGGTCCCGGACGACCGGGTCGACCGCGCCGAACGGCTCGTCCATCAACAGCACCGGCGGATCGGCGGCGAGCGCACGGGCCACCCCGACCCGCTGCCGCTGGCCGCCGGAGAGCTGCTCGGGGTAGCGCCGGCCGTGCACGGCCGGGTCCAGGCCGACCAGCTCCAGGAGTTCGGCGGCCCGCGCACGGGCCCTGGCCTTCTTCCAGCCGGTCAGCACGGCCACGGTCGCGGTGTTGTCGAGGACGGTGCGGTGCGGAAAGAGGCCGGTCTGCTGAATGACATAGCCGATCCCGCGGCGCAGGGTGACCGGGTCGACGCCGGCGATGTCCGCGCCGTCGACGCAGATCCGCCCGTGCGTGGGGTCGATGAGCCGGTTGACCATCATCATGGTCGTCGTCTTGCCGCAGCCGGACGGCCCGACCAGCGTCACCAACTCCCCCTTGCCGACCTCGAAGGAGAGGCCGTCGACGGCGGTGGTCCCGTCGGGGTAGCGCTTGGTGACGGACTCGAACCGGATCATTGCGCCATTGAATCCCGTGGCCCGCGGCCGGACCCGTCATGCGGGCAATCGGGTGGGCCCGGAGAGGGCGGAGCCGCGCCGCCTCAGACGGGCTCCCGCCGTGCGCCGGACTCCGCCTCGCCGCCCGCCCCCGGTCCGTCGGTCATCCGGTACCCGGCGTCCGGCACGGCCTCGATCACCGGCGGCTCACCGAGCTTGGCGCGCAGTGCGCCGAGGGTGACCCGGACGGCGTTGCCGCCGTAGCTGGTGTGCTCCTCCCACACCTCCTCGATCAGCTCGTCCCCGCTGACCACCGCGCCCTGTGCGCGCAGCAGCACTTCGAGCACCCCGAACTCCGTGCGGGACAGCGCCAGCGGCCGGCCGTCGCGGGCCGCCAGCCGGCGCGCGGTGTCGACGGTGACCCCGGCCCGCTCGATCAGCTGCGGCTCCGCGCGGCGGGCGGGCCGGCCCAGGGCCAGGACCCGGGCGACCAACTCCTCAGGCGCGACGGGCTTGGTCAGCCAGTCATCGGCGGCCGGACCCGGGTCGGCCGCCCGGTCGTCCGGGCCAAAGCCGCCGTCGGTGAGCAGCAGCACCCGGGTCGGCAGCCGCTCCTCCACCACGTACCGGCGGAGGACGCCGGAGTGCGGTGCGGGCAACTCGTGGTCCAGGACGAGCACGTCGTACGCGCAGACCCGCAGCCCGGCCAGCGCCGCGCGGCCGTCGTGGGCGATGTCCACCACGATCGCCGCCCGGCGCAGCTCCGCAGCGATCATGTCCGCGAGGCACTCCTCGTCCTCCACCACCAGAACGCGCATGGCGTCATATGTACCCGAGGCGGACCTTCCGGCGAGTGGAACTCCCTGCGCCGCGGCCCCCGGGCCGGGGAATTCACCAGGCTGGAGCCGAGCGGCGTCGCCGCGCCGGACAGCCGTGGCGTGCGGGCCGTACGAGTTGCTTCCGCCGCACCGCCTCTCCTCCTGCCGCCTCCCGCCCGGCCGGCGTGCTTACGATCCCCTTCGGCCACCGGTCGCAAGGGTGGAAGGGAGCGCCACGATGAGAGCCGTAGCAGTCAGCGCATTCGGTGCACAGCCGCAGCTCATGGACCTGCCGCAACCCGAACCAGGGCCCGGTGAGGTCCTGGTGCGGCTGTCCGCCGCCGGGCTCAACCCCGTCGACTGGAAGATCGCCGACGGGATGTTCGGCGATGCCGTGCCGGCCGTGTTCCCGCTCGTCCTGGGGTCGGACGGGGCGGGTGAGGTGCTCGCCATCGGGACCGGGGTGCGGCGGTTCACCATCGGCGACGCGGTGTTCGGCCAGTTCCAGCGGCCGGATCAGGGCGGCGGTTCGTACTGCGAACTCGCCGTCGCCGACGAGGACCGCATCGCGCACGCCGCCCGCAGCGTCACCTACGCCACCTCCGCGGCCCTGCCGACGGCCGGCATGACCGCGTACAACCTGGTCGAGGAGACCCGGATCGCCGAGGGCAGAACGGTGCTGGTCGTCGGCGCGACCGGCGGTGTCGGCACGTTCGTCACCCAGCTCGCGGCCGGCCGCGGCGCCGAGGTGATCGCCACTGCGCGCCCCGCGAAGGCGGAGCTGATGCGCACCCTGGGCGCCGCCGAGACCGTCGACCACACCGCGGGACCGCTCGCCGACCAGGTCCTCGCGCTCCATCCGGAGGGTGTCGATGTGCTGATCGACATGACCAGCGGTCCCGCGGAGTTCGCCGCGCTGACCCGGACCGTGCGCGACGGGGGCACCGCCGTCTCGCTGATCGGCTCGGCCGACGCGGACGAGCTCACCGAGCACAACCTCCGCGGCTTCAACTTCGTCAACCGCCCCTCCCCACAGCTGCTGGAGATCCTCGCCGGCCTCGCCGACGCGGGCCGGCTGACGGTCCTCGTGGGCCGGGAGGTCTCCCTGGAGGAGGCGCCGCAAGCCCTGGAGGCCAGCCGCACCGGCCGGGCACAGGGGAAGACGGTCCTGACGATCTGAGCGGCGGTCAGGAACCGGCGTCGGCGCGGGCGGCGCGCCGGCGCGTCCGCAGCGTCCGCAGGGCCGGCGGCCCCGCCGCGGCCAGCGCAGCGGTGAGCGCGCCCGCGCCGATGACCAGCCAGACCCCGGTGCGCAGCGGTCCGGTGAGGGCGTCGGCGTAGGCGCCCGCGGCCGGCCGGGACACCATGGCGGGCAGCGCGTCCAGGGTGCGGCTGCGGGCCAGCGCGAGCGCCCCGGCCAGCAGCCCGCCGGCCGCCGCACAGCTCAGCCCCGCCCAGATCAGCGCCCGCCGCCGGCGCCGCGCCAGCAGCAGCCCGCCGGTCAGACACAGCGCCGCGGCCGGCGGCAGCAGCAGCGCCCCGGTGCGGACGACCTTGTAGACGGCCCGGATGCGGGGCACGTCCGGGGCCTTCAGCAGGACGATCTCCACCCCGGCCCGCGGCACCCGCCGGACGATGTCGAGCCCCATGCCGTTGTGCGACACCTGACGCTTGACCCGTTCCACGACCGGGGTGAGATCCAGGGTGACCGCGGCGCGGCCGGACGCGGCCAGCCGGCCGTCCAGCCTCCGGTGGGCGGTCCGGTGCACCCCGTTCCACACCGCGGGGAATCCGCGTCCGGTGACGACCTGCCGCACCTGCTTGGCCACGAACTGGCGGATGCCGCGGGTGAAGTGCCGGCGCACCGCGGGACGCTCGGCGCGCGGCACCGCCTTCAGCAGCCCGTCGAGCCGGACGTGCGCCATCACGGCGTCCGTCACATCGTCGACGACCGCCTGCTGCACGGCGGCGTTCCCGGCCAGCGGCGCCACCGCCGCCACATAGCCGTCGGTCTCGGTCAGCTCGGCCCGGGCCCGGACCGCGGCCAGGCTCAACGGCAGCAGCAACGCCCCCACCAGCAGCAACACCCCGCCGGCCAGCGCCCGTCCGGGCCGTCGCGGCCGGTGCGGCGGCCGCTCCCCCTCCGCCACCCGCCCGTCCGGCAGCACGGGTGCGCTCGCTGACATCGCGTCCGGTCCTTCCTGCGCGGCGGGCGGGGGCGCGTCGCAGGGACCGGCCGGGCCGGAGGAGATCCGCAGGACGCGCGCTACGGCCACCTCCCAGGCAAGTGGGAACCGCCGCGGCCCGCGACCGGAGCCGGTGCCAATGGGTGACCGGCCGCGCGGGCCCCGCCCGCAGCCCGCCCGCGCCCCCGTCTCAGCCCGCCCGCACCAGGCGCCGCCGCCGGACCGCCCGTACCACCCCCGGCCCGAGCAGCGCGGTGGCCCCGGCGGCCACCGCCCAGCCCACCCAGCCGATGCCCCCGCTGTCCGGTTCGGTCTCCGGCAGGTCGTCCACATCGCCCGAGCAGGCCGTGGGCGCGTAGGACGTGCCGACGTAGACGCAGACCGTGGCGGCGGCGCGCAGGGTGCCGGGCGCGGCGGGGCCGGCGGTGGCGGCGACCTCGGCCCGGCCGCCGAGCACCGCGGTGGCGGTGAAGACCTGGATGTCGTGTGCGGGCAGATCGGAGCGCCAGATCACCTTCTGTTCGCCCACCCCGCGCCCTTCGACGGTGCCGCGGGGTGCGGTCGCCGAGGTCGTGGTGGCCGGCATCCGCTGTTCGATCCGGGCGTCGTGGACGTCGGTCGCGCCCAGGTTGTGCACGGTGATGCGGTAGTCGAGCCGTTTGCCGGACTCGGTGTCGTCGACGCCGTCGGTCACCGTGACCGTGACCGAGACGGCGGGCGGCGCCTTCGGGGCGTACGCGGCGGCGGGCGGTGCGGGGAGCGTGGCGGCGCACAGCAGCGCGCAGACAGCGGCGGTTCTCATGCCGTCATCCGAGCATCGCGGCTGCCGCCACCGGCGGCAGGCGGCTCCCTCCCGGCCCGGGTTCACCCGAGCGGCGCGCTGCCCCGGTCACGGCCCCGGAGTACCGCACCCCGCCCGGCCGCTCAGTGCCGGTGCGGCCCCGGCCGGTGCACCGGCCCGTGCGCGTCCTCGCAGTGACCGGCCGCCGGCTCCGGGCCGGGTCCGGGCCGCGGACTCAGGGTCAGCAGCTCGTCGGGCGCGCCCTGTTCGCCGACGTGATCGACCTGGAGGGTGGCGTGGGTGATGCCGTACTGGCCGCTCAGCAGCTCCTGGAGAGTGCGGCGGACCTTGTGGCAGTCGCCGCCCGGCGCCACCAGGATGTGCGCGGACAGCGCCGGGTGCCCCGAGGTGATCAGCCAGATGTGCAGATCGTGCACCTCGACGACCTCGTCAGCGGCCGCCAGATGATCGCCCAGCGCGTCCGGGTCGAGGCCGGCCGGTGCGGCCTCCAGGAAGATCCGGCCGGAGTCCCGCACCAGCCCCGTACCGGCCCGCAGCATCAGCCCGACGACCACGAGCGAGGCGATCGCGTCCGCCCGCTCGAAGCCCGTCGTCAGCACGATCAGACCGGCGACGGCGGTGGCCACGAACCCGAACAGGTCGGTGAGGATGTGCTGATAGGCGCCCTCGACGTTCAGGCTGGAGCGGTTCGCCCTGGACAGCAGCCAGGTGCAGATCAGATTGACCACGATCCCGGCCAGCGCGGTCACCAGCACCAGCCCGCCGGTCACCTTCGGCGGGCTGATCAGCCGCTCGACCGCCTCGTACGCCAGCCAGACCGACAGCAGCAGCAAGGTGATGCCGTTGGCCTGCGCGGAGAGGATCTCGGCGCGCTTGAGCCCGTAGGTGTACCCGCCGCGGGCCGGCCGTGCGGCCAGCCGCATCGCGATCAGTGCCAGCACGATCGAGACCGCGTCGGTGAGCATGTGCGCGGCGTCCGAGATCAGCGCCAGGGACTGCGCCACCACACCGATGACGACCTCGACCGCCATGTACGCGGTGAGCAGGGTCAGCGCGGCCCGCAGCCAGCGCCGGTCCGCGTCCGGTGAGACACCGTGCGTATGGCTGTGGCCGTGCCCGTGGCCGTGGGCGTGATCGGTCATCGGCGCGCTCCTTCCTGGCTCCTCGCTGCGAAGCAAACCGCACTTCGGCGAAAGATCCAAAGGCTGCACCGGTGACCGTTGTCATTACCGTCGAACGGACGATCGTGCCTGGTCAGAGCGGTGCGGAGGAGGCGGGGGCGGTACCGGGAAAACGGAGCCCGGTCATCCGCTCCCGGCTGGCGTGGGGAGCCGTCGGCGCTCCTCCTGCCGGGTAGCATCCGGCGCCATGAGCAACGCTACGGGGGACACCCGGCGGCCCGCACCCGGCAGGGGACAGCTCCTGGCACCGCTCGGCCTGCTGGGTGCCGTCGCCGTCCTGGCCACCCACCACGACGGCCTCCCCTTCTGGCTCGGCGCCCTGCTCGGCACCGTCGCCGTCCTCGGTCACCTGGCCTGCTTCGACTCCCCGCGCGGCCTCTGGCAGTGGCTTCCGGCGCTGGTGGGATTCTGCGCGGCGTTCCTGTTCGCGGGGCAGTTCCTGAGCGCGCTGCTGACGTGAGGGCGGGGTGCCCGGAGCGCCCTCACGGGTGAGCCCCGGAGGGCGTGGGTCCGGACGGCGGGGGCCTCCCCGCGGGACGGTGCGGAGCGACCGGTCAGTAAAGTTCGCCACCCGTCCCCAGGGCCGGTCATCGCCCCCGGGCCGGTCCCCGTCCCTTCTGACCTCCGAGGTATCCGGCAGTGAGCCCCGCACCACCCGCCCCGGCCGCTCCTGAACCCCTGACCGTCGTCGGCATCGGGGCCGACGGCTGGGACGGACTGCCCGGCGCCTCGCGGCAGGCGCTGTGCGTCGCCGAGGTGCTGATCGGCGGTGCCCGGCAGCTCGCGCTGCTGCCCGGGGAGTGCGCCGGGGAGCGGGTGCCGTGGCCGTCGCCGCTGCGCCCGGCCGTCCCGGGGCTGCTCGCCGCGCATGCCGGACGCCGGGTGTGCGTACTGGCCAGCGGGGACCCGATGTTCTACGGCATCGGGCGGACGCTGACCGAGGTGATCCGGGAGCAGGCGGCCATGGCGCCCGGCGGGCTCCCGGCCCCCGGACTGCGTATCCTCCCGCACCCCTCCTCCGTCTCCCACGCCTGCGCCCGCCTGGGCTGGCCGCTGGAGGACACCGAGGTCGTCACGCTCGTCGGACGCCCCGCCGGCAACCTGGTCCGCGCGCTGTACGACGGCCGCCAGGTGCTGGTGCTGTCCGCCGGGGCCGGCACCCCCGCCGAGGTCGCGGCCCTGCTGCGGGAGCACGGCTTCGGCCCGACCCGGATGCGCGTACTGGAGCAGCTCGGCGGCCCCCGTGAGCGGACGGTCGAAGGCACCGCCCAGGACTGGGACCTACCGCCCGGCGACCCCCTCAACGTGCTCGCCCTCGACTGCCGCCGCGCGCCCGGCACCCGGCCGCTCGGCACCGTCCCCGGCCTCCCCGATGACGCCTACGAGCACGACGGCCAGCTCACCAAGCGCCATGTCCGGGCCGCCACCCTCGCCGCGCTGGCGCCCGCCCCCGGTGAACTCCTCTGGGACGTCGGCGGTGGCTCCGGCTCCATCGCCGTCGAGTGGCTGCGGGCGCACCGTAGTTGCCGCGCCGTCAGTGTCGAGCGCGACGCCGTACGGGCCGAGCGGATCGGCCGGAACGCGCGCACCCTCGGCGTACCGGGTCTGCGCGTCGTCTCCGGTGCCGCGCCCGCCGCGCTGGACGGTCTGCCGACGCCGGACGCGGTCTTCATCGGCGGCGGGCTGACCGCCCCCGGTCTGCTGGCCGCGTGCTGGGCGGCGCTGCCCGCGGGCGGCCGGATCGTGGCGAACACCGTGACGCTGGAGTCCGAGGCGCTGCTCGCCGACTGGTACCGCCGGCACGGCGGCGAGCTGGTGCGGCTCGCGGTCGCCCACGCCGTGCCGGTCGGTGGTTTCACCGGCTGGCGGCAGGCGATGCCGGTCACCCAGTGGGCGGCCGTGAAGCCGCCGGCCGCCGCCCCGTCCCCGACCGCCCTTCCTCAGGAGACCGAGCAACCATGACCGTCCACTTCATCGGCGCGGGTCCCGGCGCCGCCGACCTGATCACCGTGCGCGGCGCCCGTACGCTCGCTTCCTGCGGGGTCTGTCTCTACGCCGGCAGCCTGGTGCCGCGCGAGCTGCTCGCCGAGTGCCCGCCCGGCGCCCGGCTGATCGACACCGCGCAGCTGGACCTCGACACCATCACCGCCGAGATGGTCCGCGCCCACGAGGAGGGTCACGACGTGGCCCGGCTGCACTCCGGCGACCCGTCCGTCTTCAGCGCGGTCGCCGAGCAGATGCGCCGGCTGGACGCGGCCGGTGTGCCCTACGACGTGGTGCCGGGCGTCCCCGCGTTCGCCGCGGCGGCGGCCGCGCTCAAGCGCGAGCTGACCGTCCCCACCGTCGGCCAGACCGTCATCCTGACCCGGGTCGCCCAGCGGGCCACCCCGATGCCCGAGGGCGAGGACCTCGCCACCCTCGGGCGCAGCGGTGCGCTGCTGGTGCTCCACCTGGCGGCGATGTACGCCGACCGGGTCGTCGGCGAACTCCTGCCCCACTACGGCGCCGACTGCCCCGCCGCGGTCGTCGCCATGGCCTCCCGCCCCGACGAACTCGTGCTGCGCGGCACCCTCGCCGACATCGCCGACCAGGTGAAGGCCGCGGGCGTGGTCCGTACGGCCGTCATCATGGTCGGCCGCACCCTGGGCGCCGAGCAGTTCCGCGACAGCCATCTCTACTCCACGGAACGGGAGCGGCCGCATCTGCCGTGCGACGCGGCGCCGTCGGACCCGGCGAGGCCGTAGCCGACGCGTACGGACCGAGACCCGTTCCGGGCGGACGTACGGCCGCCCGGGAGGCGGCCGGAATTCCGCCCGCAACTCCGGCCGGACATGCGAGAACCCCGGAACTGGAGGTTCCGGGGTTCGTCGATATCAGCCGCGGCCGGCCTCGCTCAGAGGCTGGTGATCCCCACCGTGGCCATACCGCCGACCTGCCCGAGGGGCGTGTTCGCCGCGAGGGACCCGCCGGCCTCGACGGCATGGCCGATGCTCACGCCGGCGCCGTGCCCGGCGATCTCGGCACCGGCGCCGGCGTTCCCACCGGCGATGTTGTCCAGCTCGCCGTCGGCGATCTCGCAGGTGTCGATCTCAGGGGTGAAGCCGTCACGCATGGCGTGCCCTTCCTTCGGAGCTATGGGTTCTGAACTCACACGGGCCGAAATGCCGATAAAGCAAATACGGCCGTAATGGGCCGTCCGGCGCCCGAATTGACACCCGTAATGACGGTCCGTGTGCTCGCAGAATGCAATCACGCTCAAGCGTCACCCGGCAACTTGCCGTTCATTTTTCAACCTGTATGTAATTGAGCGCCACTATCGCCTTGAGCTGCAGGTTTGCCCATTTCTTGGCGGTGCGGCGAGCGTGTGGCGGCTATCGGAAAGCTGTCCCGGAAAAGCCCTGCATGCGCATCCGGCAGGCATATTTGCGGGTACTGTCCACCGAACCCGCGGCGAGTGGCATGGGGGACATGTCTGCCTTCCCGGTATTCCTCTCCATCGGGTGTGCTTGGCGCCGGCCGACGGGCGGCGAAATGTGGAACACAACCGCTCCGTGAAGCCGTCGCCATGTCGGATCGCACTCCGCGGGGACCCCCATCCGCTGCCCCGATCACCGGCCACCACTACCGCTAGGGCCGGGCGACGCCCCACCGGGCGCCCTGAGGGCCGGCCCGGCACCCGGCCGGGCACCGTGCACCCCGGCCGTGAGACACCGGCGGAGGGAACGGAGCACACGGTCCGGACGGCACCGGCTCCCCCCGGGCCCGTCCGGATGGCTCTCCGACCGCATCAGGGTGAATACCCGTTAGCCCGCCACCGGGCGCCGGTAAGGAAGCTGCGACACCCTAGGGGGGCCGAAGCAAAGGAGTACGCCACGATGCGTACCAGACTGGCCGCCGGCGTCGTCGGCGCCGCAGCCCTGCTGACGCTCCTCGGCGGCAACGTCGCCGCGGCCGACGGCAAGGACCACGTCGCACAGGCGACGGACACCCCGGGGCAGATGCACGACAGCTCGCCGTGGATGCACGACAGCCCGCTCCGGATGAACGACCGGCCGGGCCGGCTGCACGACCGCCGGGAACGGCGCCACGACCGCCGGGAGGGCCGCTACGAGCGCCCTGGGCAGTTCCGCGAGAACCCGCTGCGGCTGACCACCTGTGCGCTCGGCACGGCGCTGGGATCGCTCACCGGCAGGACGGACGACTGCCTGGCCGAGCGGTCCGGCCGCAGCTACCGCGGCTGACGGCCGGCGAGGGGAAGCCCGTCACCGCTGAGGGCTTCCCTGCCGGGTGTCCCCCGGCCCGCGCGGCTCCGCCCGGCCCACCACCATCCCCGCCCGGTCGATACAGATGACATCGACCGCGACCGGCGCGCCCCGCAGCACGGCCAGCGACTCGTCCCGCGCGGTCGCCGCCACCAGGTCGCCCAGCGGGACCCCCGCCGCGCTGCACAACTGGAGCGCCGCCAGGCCCGTGTTGGCCTCCGCGACCGCCGCGGCGAGCGCCCCGTCCGCGCCGCCCCGCCGGGCCAGCTCCGCCAGGAACCCCTTGTCCACCTGGGACCGCGCCGAGTGCAGATCCAGATGCCCGGCCGCCAGTTTGGACAGCTTGGCGAACCCGCCGCAGATGGTGAGCCGCTCCACGGGATGCCGCCGGATGTACTTCAGCACCGCCCCCGCGAAGTCGCCCATGTCCAGCAGCGCGTCCTCGGGCAGATGGTGCAGCGCGACGGCGACCTTCTCGGACGTCGATCCCGTGCACCCGGCCACATGCCGCCGGCCCGCCGCCCGCGCCACGTCCACTCCCCGCCGGATGGAGTCGATCCACGCCGAGCAGGAGTACGGCACCACGATCCCGGTGGTTCCCAGGATCGACAGCCCGCCCAGAATTCCCAGCCGCGGGTTCCAGGTGCTGCGGGCGATCTCCTCGCCGTGATCGACCGAGATCTCCACCTCGGCATCGGCCGTCGCGCCGCTCCGGCCGTACCGCGCCGCGACCTCCGCCAGATGCTCCCGGATCATCTGCCGCGGCACGGGGTTGATCGCCGGTTCCCCCACCTCCAGCGGCAGACCGGGCCGCGTCACGGTTCCGACGCCCGGCCCCGCCTTGAAGACCACGCCCGACCCGGTGGGCAGCGCCCGCACCGTTGCCCGGACGAGCGCCCCGTGGGTGACGTCCGGATCGTCGCCCGCATCCTTGACGACACCCGCCATGGCGGCCGTCCGCCCCGGCGCCAGCTCCTCCACCGCCAGCGCGAACGCCGGCGTCTGCCCCTTCGGCAGCGTGATCGTCACCGGATCGGGGAACGCGCCGCTCAGCAGCGCCGTGTACGCGGCCGTGCTCGCCGCGGTCGCACAGGCACCGGTCGTCCAGCCCGGCCGCAGCCCGGTGTGCGCGAGCTGCGCACTGCGCCCGCCCGCGGCCTTCCCCGTGCCCGCCGACCCCGTACCCTGCGGTTGCGCCTCAGCCACGGAGGAACCCACATCCCATGCCCGACACACCCCGCCCGCCACGCCACGTACTGATCCTCGGGGGTACGACGGAGGCCCGGCGATTGGCTGCCGCGCTGACGTCGGGGGCCGCGCAGGTGCCAGGGGCCGCCGGGGCGGCGGAGCCTGCGCTGATGCCGGAGTCCGCCCTGCCACCGGTGTCCGCCGGGGCGCCCGAGCACGCCCTGACGCCGGCGCCCGCGCTCCGCATCACGACCTCGCTCGCCGGCCGGGTCGCCGCCCCGCGGCTGCCCGCCGGGGAGGTGCGCATCGGCGGGTTCGGCGGCCCCGAGGGCCTCGCCCGCTGGCTGCGCGCGCACGCGGTGGACGCGCTCATCGACGCCACCCATCCTTTCGCCGGCACGATCAGTCACAATGCGGCGCTGGCCGCCGCCACCGCCCATGTTCCCCTGCTCGCCGTCCGCCGGCCCGGCTGGGTGCCGGGACCCGGCGACAACTGGCACCGGGTCACCTCCCTGGACGAGGCCGCCGCGGCCCTCCCCGCCCTCGGCAGCCGTATCTTCCTCACCACCGGCCGCATGGGCCTGGCCCATTTCGCCCACCTCACCGACCCCTGGTTCCTGGTCCGCTCCGTCGACGCCCCCGAGGCACCGCACCCGCCCCGTATGGAGGTGCTGCTCGACCGCGGCCCCTTCACGGTGGAGGGCGAACGCGCGCTGCTCCGCGCCCACCGCATCGACGTCCTCGTGACGAAGGACAGCGGCGCCGCCGCGACGGCCGCCAAGCTGACGGCCGCACGGGAGGCGGGGCTGCCGGTGGTGGTCGTACGGCGCCCTCCGGTGCCCGCCGGAGTGCCGGTGGCGGCCGATCCGGACGACGCCGTGAACTGGCTCCGCGCCCTTTTCAGCGCGGCCGATTCACACTGAGCCGATTCGCTTGCCTAACCCTTTCCACTAATTCCTCCCGCCGCTTTGCGGATTCCTCCTGCTCCTCCTCGTCACCGGCCTCGCGGGCGGCGCCGGGGTGGGCCGTCTCGTCGCTCACGTCACGCACGTCCCCACCGCCTGCGCGAGCTTCCGGGCGAGCTGCGGCGTACACCGCCCGAGGTCCACCAGGGGGCGCGGAAAGTCCCCCACCAGCGACACCCCGTCCAGAGCCAGCGACGGCAGGGTGATGCCCGCCCCCTTCAGCGCCGCCCGCAGCTCGTCCCGCGCCTGCTCCGCATCCCTGATCCTCCCGGCCGCCGGACTGCGCTCCGCCAATCCCATTTCTCTTCTCCGTTCGAGTCCTGACTGGGCTGTCAATGCCCTTTCCCCGTCCTGGAGTTGTCACTCCGATCGGCTCCCGAAAGGGAGTTGACGTTGTCGTCGGCACGGGCAACAGGGGGTTCGGAGAATGGTCGAAAAGAATTCCGAGGAGGGCGATGAGGGCTCGGCCCGCTGGGTCCTCGCTGCGAACTCCGCCGCCTAAGGCAAGCGTCCGGCAGATCCCTGGCCCAACTGGCCGAAGAGGTCAACTACGACCGCACCTCCCTGCACCGCCTGGAAACCGGCGAACGCCTCTCGAAGCTCCCGGCCATGGAGGCCCTGGACACGGCGTACGGGACGGGGGGACTGCTGGTACGGCTGTGGGGGCCGGCGCGGCGGTGGCGCAATATCGGCTGGCCTACGACCGGCTCCGGGATGCGGCGCCCTCGCCGCCCGATTCGGCAGCATTCATGCGGCAGTTGGTGGAGGACAGCAGACCATGACGACATTCCCGTGCCTTGTCGGTGCTGCGTGGCGCAAGAGCAGCTACAGCGACGGCGGCGACAACAACTGCGTCGAGGTCTCCGACGGCTTCCCCGGCGCCGTGCCGGTCCCCGCCGAGGCATGGTCGGCGTTCATAGGTGGTGTGAAGGACGCTCGACTCGGCTGACCTGGCCGTTCGGGTACGAGTACAGGCGACCGGCGGGTGAGCGAGGGGCTCACCCCGGGGCGCGCTGTCGTCGGGTGGCCGCCACGATCACGAACGTGACGCTGATCAGGAGCGCCCATGAGCCGAACTTCTCCGGGGCGACCGGCTGCCAGCCGTGGAGCTGGTTCGGGTAGCGCCATGCGCCCAGGTAGGTGGCGATGTTCTCGGCCAGCCACAGGAAGAATCCGATCAGTGCGAAGGACAGGGCCAGCGGCATGCGGTAGCGCGTCGTTCCCACACTGAACCGGACCGACGTACCTCCCGTGACCGCGACGAGCAGCGCGGCGAGGAGCCAGCGCAGGTCGGGTAGCCAGTGGTGGCTGAAGAAGTTCACGTAGATGGCCACGGCCAGGGCCGTGGTGGCGCGGGGGCGGTAGCGGATGAGTTCCAGGTCCATCAGATGCCAGGCGCGGCAGACGTAGCTGCCCACCGCGGCATAGAGGAACCCGCCGTACAGGGGCACGCCCGCGACCTTGAACACCGCGGGCTCCGGATAGCTCCACGAGCCGAGCGAGACCTTCACGAGCTCGAAAGCCAGCCCGATCGCGTGACAGACGGCGATGACCAGGACATCCCTGCTGCTTTCCCACCCGCGTAGCCGGAATACGAGGGTGAGCAGCAGCCCGTAGACGAGCAACAGGTCGTATCTGGCCACGGGCAATTTCGGCAGCACGGTGGACAGCGCGACGCCCGAGAGCAGGGCGACGGCGAACGCGCAGCTGCTCGTCTGGAGCCGGGTGAAGATCAGTAGTTGCTGTACGCGGGCCAGATTCGCGTGCATGTTGCGGGAGACGCTGCTGTGACGGGAGGGGTTGCGAGAGGGGGCTGGTCTGCCCCCCCGGCCGCCCCCTGGACGGGGCTCCGGACCCGCATGGCGCGAGCCGGAGCCCCTGACTGGCCGCCGGCCTCACCCCTCCGGGTACCTCCGCGGTGTCCACACGACCTCGGCCCCGTTGTCGCGCCGTACTGCTTGCGTCTGGGACGACCCGACGATCAGGAGCGTCCGCATGTCGACCTGGTGCGGGTCGAGGTCGGCGAGGTGGACCGTGCGGACGGACTCCTCGGGGCCGCCGATGTCGCGGGCGAGGATGACGGGGGTGTCGGGGGCGCGGTGTTCCAGGAGGAGTTCGCGGGCCTTGCCGACCTGCCAGGTGCGGCTGCGGGAGCCGGGGTTGTAGAGGGCGAGGGCCAGGTCGGCGCCGGCCGCGGCGTGCAGGCGTTCGGCGATGATCTCCCAGGGCTTGAGCCGGTCGGAGAGGGAGATGACCGCGTAGTCGTGGCCGAGCGGGGCACCGGCGCGGGCGGCCGCCGCGTTGGCGGCGGTGACGCCCGGGAGGACCCGTACGGGGATGGCGCGGTAGGGCTCCTGGCAGGCGACCTCCAGGACGGCGGTGCCCATCGCGAAGATGCCCGGGTCGCCGCCGGAGACCACGGCCACCCGGCGGCCGCGCCGCGCCAGGTCGAGGGCGAGTTCGGCGCGTTCGGACTCGACCTTGTTGTCGGAGGCGTGGCGGCGCTGGCCGGGGCGCAGCGGGACGCGGTCCAGGTAGGTGGTGTAGCCGACGAGGTCCTCGGCGGCGGCCAGGGCGCCGCGGGACTCGGGCGTCAGCCACAGGGGACCGGCCGGGCCGGTGCCGACGACCACCACTTCGCCCAGGCCGGACGCAGAGGAGGGGGACGAGGGGGACGACGAGGACGCCTCGGCTGGTTCGGGCAGGCCGGATGGTTCGCCGGCCGTAGTAGCCGTAGCCGTGGTCGTACCGGGCGGGAGGTCGGCGATGCGGCTGGGGACGACGCTGACGGAGAAGTACGGAACGGTCTCCGCGTCGATGGCGGCGAGCTTCTCGGTGCGTTCGCCGGACATCGTGGCACGCTCGACGTAGTGGGCCTCCGGGAGGCGGCCGGAGCGTTCCATGGCGCGGCGGACCGTGGGGAAGGTGCGGCCCAGCTTCATGACGACGGCGGTGTCGGTGGAGGACAGGCGGGCGGTCAGTTCCTCCTCCGGGAGCGTGCCGGGGAGGATCGTCAGGACCTCGTCGGCCTCGGCGAGCGGCTTGCCCAGGCGGGCCGCGGCGGCGCTGATGGAGGTGACGCCGGGGATGACCTCGGTCGGATAGCGGTGAGCCAGCCGCTTGTGCATGTGCTGGTAGGAGCCGTAGAAGAGCGGGTCGCCCTCGGAGATGACGGCGACGGTGCGGCCGGCGTCGAGATGGGCGGCGAGGCGGGCCGCCGCGGTCTCGTAGAACTCGTCCAGCGCGCCCCGGTAGCCGCCGGGGTGATCGGTCGACTCCGTGGTGACCGGGTAGATCAGCGCTTCTTCGATGTGGTCGGCGCGGAGGTGCCGGGCGGCGATGGAGCGCGCGATGGAACGTCCGTGCCGGGCGCTGTGGTAGGCGATGACGTCGGCCTCGGCGATGACCTCGACCGCCCGGACCGTCATGAGGGACGGGTCGCCGGGGCCGAGGCCCACTCCGTAGAGGCGACCGGTCAGCTGCTGCTCGCTCACGCTCACTCTTCCTCGCTTGCCATGGCGTTGATCGCGGCGGCGGCCATGGCGCTGCCGCCCCGGCGTCCGCGCACCACGATGTGGTCCAGCTCCGACGGGTGGGCGATCAGCGCGTCCTTCGACTCCGCGGCGCCGATGAAGCCGACGGGTATGCCGATGACGGCGGCCGGACGGGGCGCGCCCTCCTCGATCATTTCGAGGAACCGGAAGAGGGCGGTGGGGGCGTTGCCGAACGCGACCACGGCGCCTTCCATCCGGTCCCGCCACAGCTCCAGGGCGGCGGCGCTGCGGGTCGTCCCCATACGGGCGGCGAGGTCCGGGACCGACGGGTCGGCGAGGGTGCACAGGACCTCGTTGTCGGCCGGCAGCCGCTTCCGGGTGACGCCGCTGGCCACCATGTTGGCGTCGCAGAGGATCGGCGCACCGGCGCGCAGCGCCTCGCGGGCGCGGGCCACCACCTGGGGGGTGAAGGCCAGATCGCGCACCAGGTCGACCATGCCGCAGGCGTGGATCATCCGGACCGCGACCCGGCTGACGTCGGCGGGCAGGCCGGCGAGGTCGGCCTCGGCGCGGATGGTGGCGAAGGACTGGCGGTAGATCGCCGCACCGTCCTTCTCGTAGTCGAACGCGGTCACTGTGGCCTCGGGGGTGTCGGGTACGGGGCGGTGGTGGGGCTGCTGGGACATGGAGCGGTGAGACATGGAGCCGTGAATCATGTAGCGGTGGGTCCGGGGTGGTTCATGAGGAGGCGGGGGTGGGTGTTGTCGCTGTGTGCGGTGGTGCGGGTGCGACAGTGGCTGCCGCCGGTGCCTGGTGCGGGGCGGGTGCGGTCTCCGGCCGTACGACCGTGACCCGGTAGCCCTCCGCCGTCGCCAGCACATCGACCCAGGCGCCGTGCGGGTGGCCACAGCGGCGTTCACAGCCGGACCAGTACACGGGCAGGTCACGGAGGGCGGTGGCGCTCTGTCCCGATGCGCCGGAATGCGAACCGGGGTTGGGGGCGAGGCCGGGGCCAGGGGCGGGGACGGGCGTGCCCGCCGTGACCGCGGCCGTCGCGTCGGCCCGTACGTCGGTAAGGGACTTGGCGCAGCCGGGGCGGCCGGTGCAGGCGCCGATGCGGCGCCAGGGGGAGTCCGGGGCGGCGATCAGCCCGGCGGCGGACAGTTCACGCAGGCGGGCGGTCGCCGTGTCCGCGGACAGTCCCGGGACGACGATGCCGCGCCAGGGAGTGAGCCGGAGTGTGCCGTCACCGTCCTCGGCGGCGACGGCGGTCAGCAGGCGCCACTGGGCCACCGACAGCCGCCCCAACGGCGCGAGGACGGAAAGCGAACGGGCGCCGTCACGCCCCTCGATGACACCGGGGACGGAGGAGTCGGCGTACGGGACGGAGGAGTCGGGGTCCGGCACGGAGGAGTCGGGGTCGGGCACGGAGCCCGGGTCCGGCACGGAGTCGGCGCACGGCGTGGCGGCGGCGTGAGCCACGGACGGCCTGGCCCCGGTCACACCCGCGCCCCCGCCCGCATCCGCGCCCTCGTCCACGCACACCGCCTCAATGCCCGCCGCACGCAGCCGCTCCGCGACGGTCCGGGCCGTCAGACGATGGCCGTCCGGGAGTTCGCGGACGCGCCAGGCGCCGCTGCCGCTCGCCCCGGCGGCGGTGAGAAAGGCTTCGGCGGCGGTGAGGGCGGCGCGCGGGGCGTCCGGGCCGGCGATGCGGAGCGCCGTCGGATCGTCGCCGACCCGCAGCAGAGCGGTGCTGCCGGACCCGGCCGGCCGCGCAGCCCGGTTCGGTCCCCCGCCCCCTTCTGCGACCAAGCTCACATCGCCGCCGAGCCGCGCCACATCGCCCCGCCCGTCGTCCAGGACGAAGAGGAAACGGCCCGACAGGGCGGTCGCGGACTCGCTCCCGCAGAGCACGGTGTCCAGCTCACGGGCCCACAACCGCACGTCAGATGGGGTGTGGCGGTCCAGTCCGGCCAGGGGGGAGGCGAGGATGTTGCGGATGCGTTCGTGGCGCTCGGAGGGGAGCAGACCGGCGTCGTGCAGCAGGGCGGCGAGCCGGGTGCCGCAGTCGTCCGGGAGGCCACGGAGTTCCACGTTGCCGCGGGAGGTGAGCGAGAGCCGGCCGTCGCCGAGCCGGTCCGCTGCGTCCGCCAGCGCCTCGGACTGACGGACCGTCAAGTTCCCGGCGGGTACGCGCACTCGGGCGAGACGGCCGTCGGCGGCGGAGTGCAGCCGCAGCGCTCCCGGGCAGGCGTCACCGCGGTCCCGTATGGGCGGTTCGGCGCCTTGGGGCCGTATCGAGGGGGTGGGCGGCATGGGCGCGAGCATACCCACGGGGGTGGGTGGCCCATCCGGGCCGGATCCGGCCAAGGTCCCGGCCCGGATTCGGCCACGGCACGGGTCCGGAGCAGGGCAAGGACGGGGACGCGCCGCTGCCGGGAGGACTGGTCCGGAGGCCCGCTTACCTCGTGCGGCCGCAGCCCTTACTATGCAGGTCGGTGGGTCGGACGGCCCGCCGACGCCAGCGACGGCGCAGGGTCTTACGGCCCCAGGGAGGAAGCCCGGTGTGAATCCGGCGCGGTCCCGCCACTGTGAACCCGGCAGCTGCCGGGTGAGCCAGGAACTCCCGCCGTCCCTACGACCACCCGGGGCGCGGATACCCCGAGGAAGGCCTGCGCTCGCATGCTTCTGCTGCTGTCGACCTCCGACACCGATCTGCTCAGCGCCCGCGCGGCCACGGGTCCCGTGCCGTACCGGCTCGCCAACCCCGCCCGCCTCGACGTCGACGGGCTGCCGGCCCTGCTGGAGGGCGTGGACCTCGTCGTCGTACGCCTCCTGGGTGGCATCCGCGCCTGGCAGGAGGGCCTGGACCTGCTGCTCGCCGAGGACCAGCACCGGCCGGTCGTCGTGCTCACCGGTGAACAGGCCCCCGACGCCCAGCTCATGGAGCAGTCCACGGTCCCGGTCGGCATCGCGGCCGAGGCGCACGCCTACCTCGCGCACGGCGGCCCTGCCAACCTCGACCAGCTCGCCCGCTTCCTCTCCGACACGGTGCTGCTGACCGGCCACGGCTTCGAGCCGCCGGAGCCCGCCCCGTCCTGGGGTCCGCTGGACCGGGAGAGCCGCAACGAGAGCGGGCCGCTGGTCGCCGTGCTCTACTACCGCGCCCACCACATGAGCGGCAACACCGGCTTCGTACGGACCCTGTGCGAGCAGATCGAGACGGCGGGCGGGCGCGCCCGGCCGCTGTTCGTGGCTTCGCTCCGGGCCCCCGAGCCGGAGCTGATCGAGGCGCTGCGGAGCGCCGACGCGCTGGTCACCACCGTCCTCGCGGCGGGTGGCAGCAAGCCGGCCGAGGCCTCCGCCGGCGGTGACGACGAGTCCTGGGACGCGGGCGCGCTGGCCGCCCTGGACGTGCCGATCCTGCAGGCCCTGTGCCTGACCGGGCCGCGCAGCGCCTGGGAGGAGAACGACGAGGGCCTGTCGCCGCTGGACGCCGCCTCGCAGATCGCGGTCCCTGAGTTCGACGGCCGGCTGATCACCGTCCCGTTCTCCTTCAAGGAGGTCGACGAGGACGGTCTGCCGGTCTACGTCGCCGACCCCGAGCGCGCCGCCCGGGTCGCCGGGATCGCCGTCCGGCACGCCCGGCTGCGCCACATCCCGGCCGCCGAGAAGCGCCTGGCGCTGGTGCTGTCCGCCTACCCGACCAAGCACTCCCGGATCGGCAACGCGGTCGGCCTGGACACCCCGGCCAGTGCCGTGGCCCTGCTGCGCCGGCTCCGGGCGGACGGCTACGACTTCGGGGACGAGGCCGCCGAGCCGGTCCCGGGCCTGGAGTCCGGCGACGGCGACGAGCTGATCTACGCCCTCATCGAGGCCGGTGGCCACGACCAGGAGTGGCTCACCGAGGAACAGCTCGCCCGCAACCCGGTCCGCATCCCGGCCGCCGACTACAAGCGCTGGTACGCCACCCTGCCGCAGGAACTCCGGGACTCCGTCGAGGAGCACTGGGGGCCGCCGCCCGGCGAGATGTTCGTCGACCGCAGCCGAAACCCCGACGGCGACATCGTGCTGGCCGCGCTGCGCCGCGGCAATCTGCTGGTCCTCATCCAGCCGCCGCGCGGCTTCGGCGAGAACCCGATCGCGATCTACCACGACCCCGATCTGCCGCCCTCGCACCACTACTTGGCGGCGTACCGCTGGATCGCGGCCTCCGCCGACGACGGCGGCTTCGGCGCGGACGCCATGGTCCACCTGGGCAAGCACGGCAACCTGGAGTGGCTGCCCGGCAAGAACGCGGGCCTGTCCGCGGCCTGCGGCCCGGACGCCGCCCTCGGTGACCTGCCGCTGATCTACCCCTTCCTGGTCAACGACCCCGGCGAGGGCACCCAGGCCAAGCGCCGGGTGCACGCCACCCTCGTCGACCACCTCGTCCCGCCGATGGCCCGCGCCGAGTCCTACGGCGACATCGCGCGCCTGGAACAGCTCCTCGACGAGTACGCGTCGATCTCCGCGATGGACCCGGCCAAGCTGCCCGCCATCCGCGCCCAGATCTGGACGCTCATCCAGGCCGCCAAGCTCGACCACGACCTGGGCATGGACGAACGCCCCGATGACGAGGGCTTCGACGACTTCCTGCTGCACGTCGACGGCTGGCTGTGTGAGGTCAAGGACGCCCAGATCCGCGACGGACTGCACGTCCTGGGCGGCGCGCCGGCCGGTGAGGCGCGGGTCAACCTCGTCCTCTCGATCCTGCGCGCCCGCCAGATCTGGGGCGGCACCTCCGCCCTGCCCGGTCTGCGCGAGGCGCTCGGGCTGGACGAGTCCGCGGCCACCCGTACGGCCGCCGACGACGCCGAGGCCACCGCCCGCGCACTGGTCCAGGCGATGGAGGACGCGGGCTGGGACCCGGCCGCGGTGGCCGCAACCGCCGAGGGACACCCGGCCGCGGTCGCCGACATCCTCGACTTCGCCGCCCGCCAGGTCGTCCCGCGCCTCGCCGCCACCACCGACGAGATCGACCACGCCGTGCACGCCCTCAACGGCGGTTTCGTCCCGGCCGGTCCCTCCGGCTCCCCGCTCCGCGGCCTGGTCAACGTCCTGCCGACGGGCCGGAACTTCTACTCCGTCGACCCCAAGGCCGTGCCCTCCCGGCTCGCCTGGGAGACCGGCCAGGCGCTCGCCGACTCCCTGCTGACGCGCTACCGCGACGACAACGGCGACTGGCCGCAGTCCGTCGGCCTGTCGCTGTGGGGCACCAGCGCCATGCGGACGTCCGGCGACGACGTGGCCGAGGCGCTGGCGCTGCTGGGCGTCCGCCCCGTATGGGACGACGCCTCGCGCCGGGTCAACGGGCTGGAGCCGATCCCGCTCGCCGAGCTCGGCCGTCCCCGTATCGATGTCACGCTGCGCATCTCCGGCTTCTTCCGGGACGCTTTCCCGCACGTCATCGGCCTGCTCGACGACGCCGTCCGGCTCGTCGCCGGACTGGACGAGCCGGCCGCGGACAACTACGTCCGCGCCCACACCCAGGCCGACCTCGCCGACCACGGCGACGAACGCCGCGCCACCACCCGCATCTTCGGCTCCCGCCCGGGGACCTACGGCGCGGGTCTGCTCCAGCTGATCGACTCCCGGGACTGGCGCACCGACGCCGACCTCGCCGAGGTCTACACGGTCTGGGGCGGCTACGCCTACGGCCGCGGGCTGGAGGGCCGGCCGGCCCGCTCCGAGATGGAGACCGCCTACAAGCGCATCGCGGTCGCCGCCAAGAACACCGACACCCGCGAGCACGACATCGCGGACTCGGACGACTACTTCCAGTACCACGGCGGCATGGTCGCCACCGTCAAGGCGCTCAAGGGCAAGGCCCCCGAGGCGTACATCGGTGACTCCACCCGCCCGGAGACGGTCCGCACCCGCAGCCTGGTCGAGGAGACCTCCCGGGTCTTCCGGGCCCGGGTGGTCAACCCCCGCTGGATCGAGGCGATGCGCCGCCACGGCTACAAGGGCGCCTTCGAACTCGCCGCCACCGTGGACTACTTGTTCGGCTACGACGCCACCACGGGTGTGGTCGCCGACTGGATGTACGACAAGCTCGCCCAGACCTACGTCCTGGACCCCGGGAACCGCGCCTTCCTCCAGGAGGCCAACCCCTGGGCCCTGCACGGGATCGCCGAACGCCTCCTGGAGGCGGAGTCCCGCGGGATGTGGGAGAAGCCGGACGCCGAGACGCTGGCGGCGCTGCGCCGGACGTTCCTGGAGACCGAAGGGGAGCTGGAGGGCGAGGACTGAGCCGCTGCGGGGCGGGCCGTCCGTGGACCGCCCCGTCAGGCGCCCTTCGCGGTGATGTCCCCGTTGCTGGTGGTCAGCTTCAGCAGGAAGCGCGCGGCCGGGTCCTGGGGGACGGCTATGTGCTTCTCCCCGTTGTCCGTCTCCGCGGCGACCCGGTAGGGGCCCTTCGGCAGCCGCAGCCGGATGGCACCGTTGGAGGTCTCCGCCCGGACGTTCTGCGCGGTCGCGGGGCTGAGGTCGATCGCCCCGTTGCTGGTCTCGGCCGCGATACTCGGGCCGGACAGCCCACGGCCGGTGATCCGGCCGTTGCTGGTCCGGGCGTCGACCGCGCCGCGCGCCCCGATCAGCCGGATGTCCCCCGAGCTGGTGGTCATCTTCACCGCGCCCACGTCGGTCAGCTCCACCGCTCCGGACGAGGTCCGTCCGCTGACCGGGATGCCGGCCGGCAGGTCGAGGGTGTAGTCCACGGTGCAGTTCGTGCCACAGCCGGAGAGCACCAGCACCCCGTCCTTGACGCGGTGGGTGGCGCCCTCGGGCCTGTCGCCGTGGTACGAGACCGCGCGGTGCACCGAGACCGCGCCGCCGCCCCGGCCGCCCTTAACGCCCTCGCCGCCCTTGCCGCCGTGCACCGTGAGGCCGCCCGAGCCGCTGTCCAGCCGGACGGACGTGATCTTCCGTGACACCGTGGCGTCGTCCTGGAAGGTCTTGCCGGGCAGCAGTCCACAGGAGCTGAGGGCGCACGCCCCGGTGACGGCCATCGCGACGACGCCGATGAAGCGGACCCGCTTACGCATGAATTCCCCCGGAAATGGTCGGCAGTTGGCGAGGCGCGGGCCCCCGCCCGCGGTTTCCTCCGCCATGACGAGGCTATGGCCGCGATCACGGCCCGACCATGGGGGCAGCCCCCGGACCGGGGTGGAGCTACCTCCAGGTGCGGCCCGCGGGCGCCGGTGCGACGATTTTGGTGGGGGTGGTTTCCGTGCTGCTCATGGGGTGGACGAGGAGGCTTCCGGTGACTGCCACGAAGACATGGAACGCCGAGATCAGCATCACCGAGACCGGCAGCGAGGTCCGGGCCGAGGCCAGGCTGCGGGGCAAGGAAGGCGGGCAGCTGGTCGGCCAGGGCGCCGCGCGCTGCAACCCCGCCGATGAGAACGTCCCGGCCATCGGCGACGAGCTGGCGGTGGCACGGGCGATGTCGGACCTCAGCCACCAGCTGCTCCAGCGGGCCGCGCACGACATCGAGGTACACACGGCCCGCCCGGTGGAACGCCTCCGCGCCTGAGCCCGGCGACGTCCCACGAAGCGCAACCAGCGACCCACAGCAACCCACAGCGCCCCACCGGCCGCCGGCCGACCGAAGCGCCCTACTGGCCGCCCGTCGCGAAGTCCGGCCCGACCGTGAGTGTCAGCGCGCCCGGTGCCGCGTCGGCGGACCGCGTCGCCTTGGTGCCGGGGAGGCGCCCGGCGAGGACCGCGCTCTGGGCCTTGAGGGCGGCCGGGTAGGTGAGTGTGGTCCGGTCCGTCGCCGGGGCGTTGCCGGTGGCGATGACCGTGAACCCGAGCTTGCGCAGCTGCTCGGCGACGGCCGCCGCCCGGCCGGGGGTGCCGGTCCCGTTGAGCACCCGGACCTGCACGGAACGGGCGGTCACCGGGCTCTTGGCGTCCTCGGCGAACTTCTTCTTCTGGTCGGCGCCGACCTCCCGGTCGTGCGCGAGATCGCTGAACAGCCCGCCGGCCTGCGGGTATTGCCAGACGACATTGGCCTTGTCGGTGGGGACGTCGGCCTCGCGTGAGTAGTTGGGGACGGTCAGGAACGTGAGGCGTTCGGTGGGGACGTCCTGGACGGTCGCGGCCAGGTCGTAGAGCGGCTTGATCCCGGCCAGGGCCTTGTCGGTGGTGATGGACTTCGTGGCCGACTCCAGGAAGTCGTAGAGCTCACCGGGGCTGGTGAGCTTCGACTGGGCCTTCGCGGCCAGCGCCTTCATGAACTCCTGCTGCCGGCCGATACGGCCGAGGTCGGAGCCGTCGCCGACGCTGTAGCGGGTGCGGACGTAGCCGAGCGCCTTCTCGTCCCGGACGTTCTGGCAGCCCGCCTCCATGTCGAGGTGGGCCTTCTTGTCGTGGATGGCGTGCTTGGGGCAGACCTCTATGCCGCCCAGGGCGTTGACCATCCCCTTGAAGCCCTGGAAGTCGACCGAGGTGAAGTGGTCGATACGCAGCCCGGTGTTCTGCTCGACGGTCTTGATGGTGCAGGCCGCGGCCTTGCGGATGTCGCCGGAGTCGCCGCCGATCGAGAACGCTTCGTTGATCTTGAAGTGGTGCGGGGACGACTTCGAGCCGTTGCCGCGGGTGCAGGCCGGGATCTGCACCCAGGAGTCACGCGGGAAGGACACCGCGGTGGCCCACTTACGGTTGGCGGCGATGTGCAGCACCATCAGCGTGTCCGACTGCATGGTGGTGAGGTTCCGGCCGTATTTGGAGTTGGCGCCGGCGCGGCTGTCGGAGCCGACGACCAGGATGTTCTTGGAGCCGGGGCTGAGGTTGGCCGGCCGGTCGCCGTCGACGCCGATGTCCACACCGCGGATGTTGCCGTCCAGCTTCTGGTAGACCCACGCACCGACGCCGGCCGTGGCCAGCAGCAGGACGCCGAGCACCCCGCCGGTCCAGGCGACGATGCGGCCCCGGCGCGTGATCCGGACCTTGCCCGCCTTACGGGAACCGCCCTCGGGCCCGCTGCCGGAACCGGCGGTCTTACGGCGCGGCCGGTCGCCGGACGCGCGCGAGCCGCGGGGCGCGCGGGAGCCGCCGGAGCCGTCGCCGGTGGGAGCGGACGGGCCGGGTGTGCCGTCGGCGCCCCGCCGGGCCGTCTGCTGGTGCGTCTGCCTGTCATGCACGCCGATGGCCCTTCTGGTCCTTCTGATGCTGGAGATGCGGGTGCTGCGGTGCGGAAGCGACGGCGGCCCCGGCGGCCGGGGGGACCGGCGTCGGCAGGGGGCGGTGCGTCGAGGACCGGCGCCGGACAGCAGCAGGGGCCCGGGTCCGTAACGCGGCCGTCCCAAGGCCCGGCCGCCACCGTCCCGGTAGGGGGCCTCCACCGGCTGACCGGCTCATCGCACCTCCGCTTCTGGAGGCGGGCAGTCCCGGGTCAGGAGTCCGCACCTCGTCGCCATCTCCCCTTCCGGCCGCGCCTGTTGCACAGCTGCGCGCACTCTACCGGCAACTTTTACAGGGGCGTAGAAGTTGCCTGGTGCGGAGCGTGCGCCGCGTGGTGCGCCGGCTCCGGCCCGTTGAGGTCAAGGAATCAGTGTGCACTCACAGCGGAGTTGCCGCCTTCGGAACGACGAACAGCGCAACCGCTGCGCTGAGCGCGGAGACCGCGGAGGCGGCCGTTCCCGCCGCGGCGACCAGCGTCACCCGCACCTGGGTGTCGGGCCAGCCGCCGGGCAGTGGACTGCCGGGCAGTTGGGCGGTGCCGACAACCACCAGCAGTCCCGGGCAGAGGGTGCTGCTCAGGCCGAGGGCCGCGGCGAGCAGGAGCAGCCGGGTGGTGACGCGGGTGGAGGTGCTGTTCCGCGAGCCGGTCGATCGGCGGCGCGGTGAGCGGCCGGGCCGGCGGCAGGGACACGAAGGCGCCCACCGCTCAGCCTCCGCGTGCTTCGTCCGAGGGGTGATCGCGGTGGGTGGCGGTGTCGTCGGCCGCCGGGCTGCCGGTCGCCGGGCCGTCGTCGGCGGCGCGGTCGAGGAGCGCGCGCAGCAGCTGCTCGTCGTGTGTGGAGAGCGCGGAGACGAAGCTGGTCAGTACGGCGTCGCGGTCCGGTTCGCCGTCCAGGACGCGGTGCATCCGCAGCGCGGCCAGACCGGCCTCGTCGGCGGCCGGGGTCCAGACGTAGGCCCGGCCGGACCGTTCACGGGTGACGGCCTGCTTGGTGTGCAGCCGGGACAGGATGGTCATCACGGTCGTGTACGCGAGGTCGCCGCCGAGCCGGTCCTGCACCCAGGCGGCGGTGGCCGGGCCGGACGCCTCGTGCAGCGCGGCCAGCACCTGGGCCTCCAGCTGGCCTTGTCCGCGCCGGCGGGCGCGCTCCCGTCCGGAGCCGCCGAACTCCCCCTGTCCAGGGGCGTCCCCGTCGCCCGGCGCCTTGCCGAAGGGCTTCCCGCCCACTGCCGTCGCCTCCCGTCGCGCCGGGTCGTGTCCCGCCGGCCGGGACGTCCGGGCATCTTACTGAGTGGCCGGTTCCGGACCGTGGTTCGTCCGGCCCGTAGCCGGCCCCGTCGATCCCCGCCGCCAGACTTCTACACCCCTGTAGATTTTGAGGCTCATCCGGAACGCAGGCAACACCTGGAGGGAAGCCATGGGAGTCTCGCTGGACAAGGGCGGCAACGTCTCCTTGTCGAAGGAAGCACCCGGACTGACCGCGGTCACCGTCGGCCTCGGCTGGGACGTGCGCACGACCACGGGCGCGGACTACGACCTGGACGCCAGCGCGCTGCTGTGCACCGAGGCGGGCACGGTCGCCTCGGACGCGCACTTCGTCTTCTACAACAACCTCACCAGTCCCGACGGCTCGGTGAAGCACACCGGCGACAACCTGACCGGCGAGGGTGCGGGGGACGACGAGTCCGTCGAGGTCGCGCTGTCGGACGTGCCCGCCGAGATCGCGAAGATCGTCTTCCCGGTCTCCATCCATGAGGCGGAGGGCCGGGCGCAGAGTTTCGGACAGGTCCGCAACGCCTTCATCCGCGTCGTCAACCAGGCGGACGGCGTGGAGCTGGCTCGCTACGACCTGAGCGAGGACGCCTCGACCGAGACCGCGATGGTCTTCGGCGAGCTCTACCGGCACGGCGCGGAGTGGAAGTTCCGCGCGGTGGGCCAGGGCTACGCGTCCGGCCTGGCGGGCATCGCGTCGGACTTCGGCGTCAACGTCTGAGGCCGGGACCTGCGGGCAGGGGAGGGCGGCGGCCGCCGGCGGCGCCGCCCCTTTCCGGCCCCGGCGGACCGCCGTCCCCGCCGCCCATCATCTACACCCTTGTAGAGGCTCCCTGGCCGCGGCTCCACACCGCCAGGGCACCGGCCCATACCCACCCATAACGGGATATGCCGCGCCGGTGCGGGGTACCGTGAAGACACCAAGGGACTCGGGGACCACAACACCGGGCGCGTCCGCTGCTGCGGCCCCCCGAGTGAGGTGAGCACCATGCAGACTCTGTGGACCGTGGTCGTGCTGCTGGCGCTGGTGGCGCTGGGAGCTGTGTTCATCGCCCGGGTCAATGCCCAGCAGGCGGGGCGGATGCACACCCATCGGTACGCGGACTGGAAGCGGTCCGTACGCCGGCGGAAGCACAAGCAGCCGCACGGCGAGGCCCACCCGGGGACCCCGGCGGCCGCTCCGCCGCCGGCCTCCGGCGAGGCGGGAAACGACCGGTGACGTCGACCGCCCGCACCGCCTCGTCGGGCCGGGACTACGACGGAACCTCCCCGTTCCCCGACGACGGCACCGACTCCCCGCCGAGCAGCGGCCGGCGGATGTACGTCACCGTGACCGGCATCATCGTCGCCGCCCCGTTCGTCGGCCTGGCCGTGGGGATTCCCCTTCTCTGGGGCAGCGTCGTCCGCCTCACCGACCTCGTCCTGCTGGCCGTCTTCTACGTCATCAGCGGCCTGGGCGTCACCATCGGCTTCCACCGCGGCCTGACCCACGGCAGCTACACGGCCGCCCCCGCGCTGCGCATCGCGCTCGCCCTCGCCGGTTCGCTCAGCTTCCAGGGCGATGTCATCGACTGGGTTGCCACCCACCGCCGCCACCACGCCTATACGGACCGGCCCGGCGACCCGCACTCCCCCTACCGCTACGGCACCAGCCTGCGCGGCCAGCTGCGCGGACTGGTCCACTCGCACATCGGCTGGCTCTTCGGCGACGACCCCACCTCGCACCGCCGCTTCGCCCCCGATCTGCTCGCCGACCCGGGAATCCGCGCGGTGGACCGGGCCTTCCCCGCGCTGTGTCTGCTCACCCTCGGCCTGCCGTTCGCGCTGGGCTGGGCGCTCGGCGGCTCCTGGGTCACCGCGCTGACCGCCCTGCTGTGGGCGGGATTCATCCGCATCGCGCTGCTGCACCACGTCACCTGGAGCGTCAACTCGCTCTGCCACCTCATCGGCGAGCGGCCCTTCCGCACCCGGCGCCACGACCGGGCGACCAATCTGTGGCCGCTGGCCCTGCTCTCGTTCGGCGAGAGCTGGCACAACCTCCACCACGCCGACCCGACCTGCGCCCGGCACGGCGTCGACCGCGGCCAGCTCGATGTGTCCGCCGCCGTCATCCGGCTCTTCGAACGCCTCGGCTGGGTACGGGACGTGCGCTGGCCCGACCCCGAACGGGTCGCCGCCCGCCGCCTCAGGAGCACCGCATGACCACCCCCGGGGACCCTCCCCAACCGGGCCGCCACCCGGCGCCGCCGCCCGTGGCCCGCCTGGCCATCGCCCCCCACTCCGCAACGGTCCGGCGGGTGAACGGCCTCTGGTGGCCGCACTCGACCGACCTGCTGCCCGAACTCCCGGAGCTGCTGGCCGCGTTGCCCTTCGACTGGCCCCGGATCACCCACGCCACGGTGAACGGCGCGGCCTGGTCCGCCCTCCCCTCGCACACCCTCGTCGCCGGTCACGTCGTCCGCCTCCGCAGAACCACCGGCCGCCCCGGCCCCGACACCATCTGCCTGGTCTCCGCCGGCCACGGCCGCTGGGACCTGCTGCTCATCCCGCCCAGCACCCCCGAGCCCGCGGCCGTCCGCATGATGGCGGAGATGGCCCGCCGCGGCGAGCCGACACCGGCCTGAGCGGGCCCGCACGGCACGCCCCACCAGGGATTCCGCCCCGTGCGCGGATCGGCATCAGCTGATCCGCCGACCGGGGTCCCGGCCTGTCGGCGGCCGGTTCCCGGCGGCCCCGGCTACTGCGTACGGGTGGTGTTCATCCGAAGAACGCCGATCCGGGGGCGTCGGTCCGTGAATCCGCTCATTACGTACTCATCATAAGAAAACGCAACAGAAGCGACGCCATCCCAGTGGTGCACCGGAGGCGACGCGACTGCGGCGAAGCGACACAGGAACACAGCGGAAGCAGACGCAACGGATCTCTCGGGGAGATCCCGACCGAAAGTGAGGGGCCATGGCTGCGACCAAGGTCATGAAGTTCTGGGCGGTGTGCCTTGCCGTGCTCGGCAAGCTGCTGGCATCGCTGGGTGTCTCCGCGACGGCATCGGCCGCGCGCCGGGACGCCGCACTGTACGAGCGGACCCTGGGCAAGGGGAGCGCGGGCACCGACGCCCCGGGCACCGACGGCCCGGAGCCAGGAGGCGGCGCCGTGCCGGACCCGCATCCGGAACGGGGAACCCACGCCGTACCCGCGCCGCGCTCCGTACCGCTCTACGGCCAGGCCGACCCCACCCGGCGGATGTTCGCCCGCCCGGAGCTGCCGCCGACGATCAAGCAGCGCATCAGGGCCGAGGCGCACGGCACCTCGCCGGGAATGCGCAGCCGCGCCTCCGCCGGCACCGAGCCGCTGACCGCCGCCGGCCACACCGTTGCGGCCGGAACCGCGCCGGGCGCCGGGCGGAAGGCCGCGGAGGCACGCTCCGCCGTCATTCCCGCGGCCCGCAACCGTGCGCACTCCGCCCGCTACGTCTGATCCGCCGCCGCCGCACACGGCGTGCGCCAGGCATCAACGCATGTGCTCCGCGCGGCAGTACGGACGCGCAGCGGACGCGGCGATGAACGACAGCGGCGATGAGCCGCAGCGATGAAGCACCCCGGCGATGAGCCGCAGCGATCACACCACCCCAGCGATGAAGCGCCCCAGTGGGTCACCACTCGCCGCACCTGCGGCAGTTGACGTGAGCTGAGTGGGTTGACGTGAATCGGCAGTGACCACTTCGGCCGGCGCAGGCACACCGGCCCGGCCGGTCGGCGCAGGCGAACCGGCCTGAATGACCCGACGTACCCGTGGCGCACGAGTGGCGCACAGTTCTTTCCGCGCGATGCGCGTTCTTTCCTCGCGTTGCGTTCTTTGCTTGCCTTATTGATCTGCCCTCTTTCTCTTCCCTATTTCTTTGCCCTTTTTCCGAGTCCGAGGAGCGCGAACAAGGCCTCCGCGGCACCGACGATCGCCAGTATCAGCCCGATCTTGTGCAGCGAGACGACCGGCGTCTCCACCTCTTGCGTGGTCAGCCAGAGGACCAGACCGGCGAGCGCCAGAACAATGCCCAGGGCAACACCCTTCATGGGTTTCCCTCGTTCCCGTGTGATGGTGTCGGACGTGTGCGTACGGACCAGGATTCCGTCCGCCCGGCACCCGTGGATCATCCGCAGGTAGGCACTTTTGCCCGCCGGCTGTCACTTTCTATGTACGGCCCTGCCGGGGCAGCGGGAGCACCGCCCGCACCCGCCACCGTCCCGGGGCGGCGGGGTCGGGGCCCGCGTCGAAGCTGCCGCCGGCCAGCGCGGCCCGCTCGGACATCCCGGTGAGCCCGGCGCCCGCACCGGTCGTCAGCCGCTCCACGGGGTCCTGCCGGGCCCGGCCGTCGGGGCGGGCCAGCGGGCTGTCGACCGAGAGGGTCAGCTGCCCGGCGCCGGCTTCGCAGCGGATCCGCACCTCCCCCGACGAGGCGTGCTTGAGGACATTCGTCAGCGCCTCCTGCACGATCCGGTACGCCGTCACCTCGATCACCGATGTCACCTCGGGGAACTGCGCGGGGAATTCGGTGTGCAGGGTCAGCGCCGCCGCGTCGGCGGCCGGCCGGGCCTGCTCGACCAGCGTCTCCAGCGCGTTCAACTGCGGCCGGTCCCAGTCGTCGGCCTCGCCCCGGTCGGACCGCAGCAGCACCACCATCCGGCGCATCTCGGCCAGCCCCTGCACGCTGTTCTCCCGGATCACCGAGAGCGCCTGCCGCACCGGATCGTCCTCGTCCGCACCGTCGTCCCGGGTCCGCCGGGCGTCGGTCAGGGAGAGCACGGCGCTGGAGTGGATGGCGATGGCGCTGAGGTGATTGGCCACCAGATCGTGCAGCTCACGGGCCATCCGGGTGCGTTCGGTCTGGAGCGCGGTCCTGCGGTCCAGCTCCGCCAACCGGTCGATCTGAGCGGCCCGTTGGCGCTCGGCGTCCGCCCGCTCCTTCTGGTTGCGGATCAGCACCGCGGTCCATACGGGGGAGACGAGCAGCACCGTGACGAGGAAGCCGATCGTCACGCCCTCGGCGCGGTTGCCCAGGAGGACCAGGGCGACGGTGGTCGCCACGGAGACCGCCACGCTCCCGGTCTGGAGGACCCGGCACAGCCACGGGGCTCCGTACAGGGCGGCCGCATAGAGCAGATCCGTATAGACGAAGAGCGGGCCCAGGCCACGGCCGGCCGTCATCTCCACGGCGACCGTGACGGTGCCGACGCCGAGCGCGGCCAGCGGCCGGGTGCTGCGGAAGGCGGTCGCGGTGCACAGCACGAGCACCGGCAACACGGCCCGCCAGACCGGGATGTCGCCGCCCCTGACCGGTGGCCCGCCCACCACGTACAGGATCAGACAGCCGGCGAGGAAGCCCACGGCGAGTCTGAGGTCACGGAGCGGCAGCGGGCCGCGGTGCGCGTGCGTACTGGGGAAGGGACGTAACCACACACAAGGACAGTACGTCGGCGGCGGCCTGCGTCGGCCGGGGTCCAGCCGGGTGAAACCCCCGCATGTCGCGGGCCCCGGACACGGCGTAAACCATATTGCCGGGTTAGTTGGTGCGTGCCCACCGGTCGTGGCGAGGAGCGCGTCACGGCGTTGCCGGAGCACAGCGGAGGAATGCCGTCATGCCGTCACCCCTCGCCAAACGGTCCGTCGAAGCGCTGCTGTCCCTGCTGCTGGTCGTGCTGAGCGTGCTGGGCGCGGCCGCCCCGGGCGCCGCGGCGGCCGGGGCGGCCACCGGCCCGGTGCCGGACTGGGAGCGCATCGCCGCCTGCGAGAGCAACGGCCGCTGGCACATCAACACCGGCAACGGCTACCACGGCGGGCTGCAGATCGACCCCGCCACCTGGCGCGCCTACGGCGGCCGCCGGTACGCCCCGCGCGCCGACCTCGCCACCCGCGACGAGCAGATCGCCATCGGGCAGCGCATCGCCCGGGACCGTGGGCTGTCCGCCTGGCCCAACTGCGCCCGGACCACCGACGGCGACGAGAGCGCCTCCCGTGCCGTGGAGCGGAGCCCGTCGGCCGATCCGGCCCCGCAGGCGGCTCCCCGTACCCGCGCCCTCACCTCTCCCCGCCACACCACGGCCCGCAGTTATGTGGTGCAGCCCGGGGACTGCCTCTCCGTCATCGCCGCCCGCACCCACACCCCGGGCGGCAGCAAGGCCCTGTACGACCTGAACAAGGACACCCTCGACCAGGGGCCGGACCACATCTACCCGGGGCAGCGGCTGCGGCTGCGGGCGTGAGACCGGCGGCGGACTCCGCCGCCGGGGTGGCCACGGACGGCCGACACGGTGAATCCGCTGATCGGTGCGGGTGAATGCGCGGGACGGGCCGTTGCTCAGGCTTGGTGGACGGGTGCCGGGCCGGTAGCAAGACCGCGGTATCAACCGCGACGTGCAGGAGCACACAGTGAAGAACATGGCACGCATCAATGGTGTGATCGCAGGGGCTTGCGGTCTGCTCCTGGCCGTCGGCGGGGCGTCGCCCGCCCAGGCGTGGGACGGGCCGTTCGACGGGGACGGGGTGTGGAACAGCGACACCTTCGCCAGTTTCCACGCCGGATTCAGCTGCCGCCACCGGGCCAGGATCTGCATCAACGGGCCGCTGAACAGCGGAAACGTCCGGAACTCGCAGAACGTTCACCTCTCCGGCAACAACAGCAACAGCGGTAGCCCGAAGAACGTCAACGGCAACACCAACGACGATGCCGGCGGCACGACCGGAGCCGAGAACAAGACCAGCAACAACCTCCAGCACATCGGCCGCAGCGGCCGGCAGAAGCTGTGATCCGGCTGCTGTGAGCGGCGAGCGCCCGGCGGAATCCGCCGGGCGCTCGGGGGAACGGCGCTCGAAGCGGCCACGGGCCGTGGCCGGGCCGGATCAGTGCAGGAGGCGTCCCAGGACCCGCTGCACACTGTTCCCGCTGCCCTGCGAGGCGCCGGTCGCGGAGTTGGCGCTGTTGGTCGACCCGTTGGTGTTGGCGATGTTGCCGCTGGCGTTCGGGTTGCCGTGGTTGATGAAGTTGCCGCTGTTCAGGCTGTTGCCGCTGTGCACCGCGCCGTTGATGCAGGGGTGCGGAGACCGGAAGACCGGCGAGTTGTAGTTGAAGTCGGCGAGGCGGTTGTTGCAGACCACTCCGGAGACCATGCCGGCCACGGTGCCGACGTCGGCGCCCACGACGGTGGCGAGCAGCGAATCGCTGGGAACCACCTGGGCCCGGGCGACGCCGCTGCCGAGCAGCACCAGCCCGCACGCCCCGACGATGCCGCCCGCCTGCGCAATTCTTCTCACGTCGCTCCTCGCCACTTCGTCGTCGGATGCCAGACGTATCGTGCTGCCGCGGTAGGTCCGCTTTCGTCTTCAACCCGCGGGGAGCGAAACCCCCGGCGGCCACAATCAGCCGGGTGGCGCAACACGTCGCGGGGCGGTTCGCGAGACGGCCGGGTACGGGCAGGCGGGAGGCGCCGGCGGCGGTCCGGGGCGGGCGGACCGCGGCGGCCGTGCCACCCGGCGCGGGCCGGTCGTCCGGCGCCCGGCGCACCGGAGGCTCAGAGCACCAGCCGCTCCGGCATCGGCTGCTCCACACCGTCCAGCTCCAGCGTGCACCGCGGGACGGACGGGACGAGATGCGGCTGGCGCAGCAGGATGCGGAACGGGTGGGCGGGCTCCTCGGGGAGCTCGCCGGTCAGCACGTTCATCCCGGCGCTGTGTTCCTTCCGGTACGCGATGACCTTGCCGTCGACCAGCAGCTCGATCTCCCCGGACCGGCCCGGCCCGACGTTCACGGTGATCGAGTGGTCACCCCGGTCCAGATGGAAGTGGTGGCGCTGGCCCATGACGCACCTCCGGCAGTCGTCGGTCACGACCGGCGCCGCCGTCCGTACCTGCCGCGGGCCGGTCCGTCCTTCCAGCGTAGGTTCCGCGAGCGACAATTGTGGTGGGTGCCGGGCGGCCGGTTCACGGAGCGCGGGTCGGCGAGGCCTGCCCGGGGAAACCGGGCGCCGGGCCGGCAGGAGACGACGATGAACGGCTCGGTCCGCGTCGGACAGGTGGTCGGGGTACCGCTGCGCATGCACTGGAGCGTGCCGCTGCTGGTGGGCCTGTTCGCGTACGGACTCGGCCGGCAGGGCCTTCCCGTATGGACGCCGGGGCGCTCGTCCGCGGTGTACGCGCTGGCCGGAGTGGTGGGCGCGGTGCTGCTCCTGGGCAGCCTGCTGCTGCACGAGACGGCGCATGCCGCGACGGCGCAGCGGAAGCAGATCTCGGTGCAGGACGTGACGCTGTGGGCGCTGGGCGGGACGACCCGGATGGGGCGGCCGCCGACCGCGGCGGCGGCCTTCGCGGTGGCGGTCAGCGGGCCGCTGATCAGCCTGGTCATCGGCGGGATCGCGCTGGGGGCCGGGATCGGGCTGCACGGCCTGTCCGGATGGGCGGTGCCCTCGGTCGTCCTGGCCTGGCTGGGCTGGGCGAATCTGTTCCTGGGGGTGTTCAACCTGCTGCCGGCCGTGCCGCTGGACGGCGGCCGGGTGGTGCAGGCGGTGCTGTGGTGGCGCACCGGCGACCGGGAGCGGGCGGATCTGGCGGCCTCCCGGGGCGGCCAGATCATGGGGATCCTTCTGGTGGCGGCCGGCTGGATCTCCGTGCTGCGCGGGTCGCCGGGCGGACTGTGGATCGTCTTCATCGGCCTCTTCATCATGATCGTCGCCGGTGCGGAGCGGCGCCGCGCCGGCCTGCACCGGGCGCTGCGCGGAATCCGGGTCGGCGAGGCGATGACCGAACCGGTGGCCACCGGCGCCGACTGGCTGACCGTGCAGCGCTTCATCGACGAGGTGGCCGTGCACTCCCGGTACTCCGCGCTGCCGCTGCTCGACTTCGAGGGCCGCCCCAGCGGCCTGGTGCAGCTGCGCCGGCTCGCGACGGTCCCGGCCGCGAGCCGGGAGACGCTGCGGGTGCGCGAGGTGGCGACCCCGCTGTCCCAGTGCGCGGTCGCCGCCCCCGAGGACCTGCTGACCGAGGCGCTGGACAAGCTCAGTCTGCGGACCGGCGCCCGCATCCTGGTCGTCGACGGAGGCCACCTGGTGGGAATCGTCACCGGCAAGGACATCTCCCGGCTGATGCGGCGCGACACCCTGGGCACCCGGGGGAGCCGCTGACCGGCGGGCGCGCGCCGCCGCCCGTCGGCGCCCACAATGGTGGTACGGAACGCCCCCCGGGGGATACGGGGCCTGCCGGAGCGGAGGCCCGGACGGGACAGGGGTATGGAGTACGTCACCGTGACCGCGCTGAGCCACCCCGGGCTGCTCCGCGACCACAACGAGGACAGCCTGGTGGCCGGCCCCTGGACGCTCTGCGGCACCATGACCGAGAACCCGCAGACCCTGGTGTTCCCGCTCGGCACCCCGCTCGTCGTGGCGGTGGCCGACGGTATCGGCGGGCAGCCGGCCGGTGAGGTGGCCAGCGCCCTGACCGTGCGGCAACTGGCGGCGCTGGGCCCGTCGCTGGACACCGAGGAGGCCCTCCGGGAGGCCCTGGCCCTCTGCAATGACGCGGTCTACGCGGCCGCCGGTCAGGACCCCGAGCTGAGCACCATGGGCACCACGGTCGCCGGCGCGGTCGTCCTGGCGGAGTCGCTGCTGGTGTTCAACGTCGGCGACAGCCGGGTGCTCGATGCCACGGCGGACGGGCTGCGCCAGGTGAGCGTGGACGACAGCCCGCCGCTGTCGCCGGGGCGGCGCACCACCTCGCTCGTCACCCAGGCGCTCGGCGGCACCCCGGACTTCACCGCCGTCACCCCGCACGTCAGGGAGGCGCCGCTGTCCGCGGGCGACCGCTACCTGGTGTGCACCGACGGGCTGACCGACCCCGTCCCGGAGGACGCCCTCAACGACACGCTGCAACTGCACAGCGGCGGCCGGGCCGCCTTCGAACTGTGGAAGTCCGCCATCGAGGCGGGCGGCCCCGACAACATCACGCTGGCGTTGATCGGGATCGGGGAGTAGCCGGGGCCCGTCCGGTCCGGGGCGGCGCCGCACCCCCGCACGACACCTGGGGCTACCCCCACCCCCGGATGTCGTGGCTGCCGGATGGGCGGCGGCGAACCGCTCAACCACCCTTGTCTCATGACGACTTACGCCCCACGCACCCTCCTTCTCGCGCTCTCCGCCGCCACCGTAGCCGCCACCCTGACCGCGCCCGCCCCGGCCGCCCGCGCCGCCGCCCCCGGCACCGACAGACCCACCCTCAGCTGGCGGCCCTGCGACCGGCCCGGCGGCCCCACCGGGCAGGAGTGCGCCGAGCTGCCCGTACCGCTCGACTACCGCGACCCGGACGGCCCGCGGCTCACCCTCGCCGTGACCCGGGTGCGCAGCGAGCGGCCCGCGGCGCGGCGGGGCACGCTGCTGGTGATCCCCGGCGGGCCGGGCGGGTCCGGTGTGCGCCAGCTGACGACGAAGGGCCCGGCGCTGCGGAAGGCCATGGCCGGGGCGTACGACCTGGTCAGCTTCGATCCGCGCGGGGTGGGCGGGAGCACCCGGGCGGGCTGCGGACTCGACGCCGCCGACCGGCATCTGGTGACCCTCCGGTCCTGGCCGGCGCCGGACGGCGGGATCGACGAGAACGTCGCCCGCGCCCGCCGGACCGCCGAGGCGTGCCGCCGCCACGGCGGCGCCGCGCTGCGCAGCATCTCCAGTGCGAACGAGGTGCGCGACATCGACCGCCTCCGCCGGGCTCTCGGCGAGGAGAAGCTGTCGGCCTGGGCGACCTCGTACGGGACGTACGTCGGTGCGGTGTACGCCCAGAAGTACCCACGGCACACCGACCGTTGGGTACTGGACAGCACCGGCGACCCCGACCCGTCCCGGGTGGAGCGCGGATGGCTGGCGAACATGGCGGCGGGCGCGGACGACCGCTTCCCCGACTTCGCGGCCTGGGCCGCCGATCCGGCGCGGGAGAGCGAGGGGCTGCGGCTGGCGCGGCGGCCCGAGGACGTCCGCCCGCTGTTCCTCGCGCTGGCGGCGAAGCTGGACCGCGAGCCGAAGCCGTCCACCACGCCGGGCGTCCCGCTGACCGGCAACCGGCTGCGGCAGGCGCTGCAGAACGCCCTGGCCGGGGACGCCATGTTCGCCCAGGTGGCCCGGCTCGTCCGGCAGGCCCAGGACCCGGCCGCCGAACCGGTGCTGCCGGACGCCGTCGCCGGGCCGATGCCGGACGAGGACGCGTCGGCCGTGATGGCGACCCTCTGCAACGACGTGCGCTGGCCCGCGTCGGTCCCCGCCCACCGGCGCGCGGTGGCCGCCGACCGCGCCCGGCATCCGCTGACGGCCGGGATGCCGGTCAACATATCGCCCTGCGGCTTCTGGAAGGCACCGGCGGAGCGGCCCACCCGGATCACCGCCGACGGCCCGTCCAACATCCTGATGGTCCAGAACCGCCGCGACCCCTACACCCCGTACTTCGGCACGCTGAAGATGCGCCGCGCCCTCGGCGACCGGGCCCGGCTGCTCACGCTCGAACACGGCGGCCACGGCGCCTACTTGGGCAACGGCACCCCCTGCGGCGACCGCACCGTCACCACGTTCCTGACGACGGGCCGGCGTCCGCAGACGGACACCCGGTGCACCGACTGAGCCGCGGGGGCGGGGCCGGGCCCCGCGGGGCCTCCCCTGAGGGCGGTGGTCCCTAGGCGTCGAGCCGAACGCCCTTGAGAGCGTTGTCGAAGACCGGCCGGTACTTGCTCCACTCCGCGCTCGGTGCGGACAGATAGACCACGTACCGGGTGCCGTCCGCACTGCTGAAGGCCAGCTCCACGCCCCGGAACTGCCGTGCCGTGCCTTGGAAGGTGAACTCCCAGTAGCCCGCGGGCCGTCCCTGGAATTTTGAGGGGTCCATCCTGACCCGCTCATAGCCCGGGTTGTCCCGGCGCGTCTGGGCCTCTTCGGTGTCCTTCCAGTGCCGGAGCGGATCGGAGGTGCCGGCGAACGGGAAGATGTTGATCCGCAGGCCCACCTTCGCGGGGTTGTCCACATAGGCGATGTCACAGCCGGGCGGATGGGCGACGGTCCAGCCCTCCGGTACGGGGAGTTGGAGTCCCTGGCCCGGCTTCTGGAGGCGATATCCGGCGGGAACCGGTGGCGGGGAGGAGGGGCGGGGAACCGACGGGTGGCCGGAGGTTTTGGCGCCGGGCGGGCTGGTGTCCGTCGCACCGGCACCGCTCCAGGGCCACAGCAGCACCCCACCGGTCACGGCGACGGCGACCGCCATCGCCCCCGCACTCCACAGCACCGCGCGGCGGCCGCGCCCGGACTTTCGGCCGGGACCGTGCGGAAGCTCAGGGAGATCGCTGCGCTGCGGTCGGGTGGGGGCCTCGACAGGAGTGGTTGCCGTGCCGCCCGTATGGCCGCCCAGGAGGGCTTCGGCCTCTTGGGCGGCCATCCGCTCCCCGGGTTCCTTCACGAGCAGCCCCGCGATCACCGGGGCCAGCGCACCGGCGTTGCGCGGGGGCGGGTACTCCTCGGCGGCGATGGCGTACGCGGTCTCGATGGCGGTGTCCCGGCTGAACGGGGGCCGCCCTTCGACCGCTTGGTAGAGCGTCGCGCCGAGGGACCACAGGTCGCAGGCCGGGCCGGGCTCGGCGATGTTGGTCCGCAGGCGCTCCGGCGCGAGGTACTGGATCGACCCGACCAGTTCGCCGGTCCGGGTCAGGGAGGGCGTCCCGGACTGCACGGCGATGCCGAAGTCGGTGAGGACGATCCGCCCGTCCTTCCCGAGCAGCACATTGGCGGGCTTGACGTCCCGGTGCAGCACCCCGGCGTCGTGGGCGGCGCGCAGCGCGGCGGCCATACCGCGGCCGATCCGGGCCGCCTCGGCGGGCGGCAGCGCACCCTCGCGCTTGAGCAGGTCGCCCAGGGTGACCGAGGGGATGTACTCCATGACGATGCACGGCAGGCCCTCGTCGTCCACGACGTCGTGCACCACGATCACATGGGGGTGGGTGATCCGGGCGGCGCTGCGGGCCTCGCGGCGGGTGCGCTCGTAGAGCGTCTCGATCTCGTCGTCGTTCAGATGCGGTGGCACCAGCAGCTTCTTCACGGCTACCGACCGCCCGAGCAACTCGTCCTCGGCCCGCCACACGGTGCCCATGCCACCGCGGCCGACCCGCTCCACCAGCCGGTAGCGGTCGGCCACGAGCCGTCCCGGATCGGACACCGTGAGTTCTCCTCCCCCGCACGGGTTGAACTGCCTGCGGGAGCACCATAGCCCGCGCGTTCGACGGGGCCGAGGGGCGGCGTTCGCCGGGATGGCGTCGCGGACCGGGGCGTTCCGGCGGGGCTGCGGCGTGCGGCGGCAACTGCTGTGGGGGAGGCCGTCGTTCGCCATCGGGCCGGGCGGCGGGACGGTGCGGGGCGGGGAGCACGAGGGGTGCGGAGCCCATGCCTGATGCCAGGATGGCGCCACTGGCGCCATCAATGCACCGCGACGGCTTGTCGTGGTGCCATAGTGATGCCACTATGGCGTTATGGACCTCACGCCGTGCGTCGGGAGGGACGGGACCGCCATGCCCACTGCTCCCACCTCCACCGGCGCCACCCTCACGACGATCACCACGACCACCACCACAGCCACCCCCGCCGCCCCACCGGCGATCAGCGCCACCGGATTAACCAAGTCCTACGGCGACAAGCGCGTCCTCGACGGCATCGACCTGCACATCCCCGAGGGCACGGTCTTCGCCCTGCTCGGGCCCAACGGCGCGGGCAAGACCACCACCGTGCAGATCCTCTCCACCCTCATCCCCGCCACCGCCGGGCAGGCCCGGGTCGCCGGCCGCGATCTGGTCCGCGAGGCCGACGCGGTACGCGCGGCGATCGGCGTCACCGGTCAGTTCTCGGCGGTGGACAACCTCCTCACCGCCCGGGAGAACCTGCTCCTCATGGCGGACCTGCACCACCTCGGCCGGCGCGAAGGCCGCGGCCGGGCCACCGAGTTGCTGCGCCGCTTCGACCTCACCGAGGCCGCCGCCAAGCCCGTCGCCACCTTCTCGGGCGGCATGCGCCGCAAGCTCGACCTCGCGATGACCCTGGTCGGGGAACCGCGCATCATCTTCCTCGACGAGCCGACCACCGGGCTCGACCCCCGCAGCCGGCGCACCATGTGGGAGATCATCCGCGGCCTGGTCGCCGACGAGGGCGTCACCATCTTCCTCACCACGCAGTACCTGGAAGAGGCCGATCAACTCGCCGGCCACATCGCCGTCCTGGACGGCGGAAAGCTGGTCGCCGAGGGCACCGCGGACGAGCTGAAGCGACGCATCCCCGGCGGTCACATCCGTCTACGGTTCGCCGACGCGTCCCAACTCTCCGCTGCCGCCGCCCTGTTCGATGCCACCGCACACGACAGCGAAGCGCTCACCCTGCACATCCCCGGCGACGGCAGCGTCCCCGCAGTGCGCGCCGTCCTCGACGCCCTGGACCGGGCGTCGGTCCGCGCCGAGGAACTGACCGTGCACACCCCCGATCTCGACGACGTCTTCCTCACCCTCACCGGCCGCGACCGGTCCGCAGGCGGGGCCGACTCCCCGAAGGAGAACGCCCGATGACCACCCTGTCCTACGCGGCCCGCGACGCCCGGACGATGCTGCGGCGCAATCTGCGGCACGCCCTGCGCTACCCCGCCATGACGATCTCGGTCGTCGCGATGCCCGTGCTGATGCTGCTGCTCTTCACCTGTGTCTTCGGCGGTGCGCTCGGCAGCGGCATCGGCGGGACGGCCATCGGCGGAACGACCGGCGGCGACAGCGGTGCGTACATCGACTACGTCGCCCCCGGCATCATCCTCATGGCCGCGACCTCCGGCTCGCTCGCCGCCGCGGTCGGCGTCTGCGTCGACATGACCGAAGGCATCGTCAACCGGTTCCGCACGATGGCGATCTCCCGTGCGTCGTTCCTGACCGGGCATGTCGTCGGCAGCGTCCTGCAGACGCTGGTCAGCATCGCCTTCGTCATCGCCGTCGCGCTCCTGATGGGCTTCCGGCCGCACGCCACACCCCTAGGCTGGCTCGCCGCCGCCGGTCTGCTCACCCTGCTGACCCTGGCGCTGACCTGGCTGGCGGCCGCCATCGGCCTGGTGGCCAGGAGTCCCGAGACCGCCAGCAACATTCCGCTGCCGATGCAGTTCCTCCCGTTCCTCGGCAGTGCCATCGTGCCGCCGGAGTCCATGCCCACCGGGCTGCGCTGGTTCGCCGAGTACCAGCCCTTCACCCCGGTCATCGAGACGCTGCGCGGCCTGCTGATGGGCACCGGGGCCGGCGCCGCCACCGCGATCACCGCCGTGGCCTGGTGCGTTGCCCTCACCCTGACCGGCTACCTCTGGGCCCGTACGGCCTTCCGCCGCAGCGCCAACCGCTGAGCGCGCTCCGTACGAGGCTCCGCCCGGCACATCATCTGCCGCTTCGCCCACCGCTTCGCCCGGTGCCGACGGCACGCCCCGCCGACGCTCCGTACGCCACGCCGCCCTGCCCTCATCCACCCCGTACCGACGGAGGACTCATGCAGCACGAAGAGCAGCACGAAGAGCAGCCCGGAACGCCGCGCACACCGTCCGCACCCGCCCTACCCGCCACCGAACAGGCCGCCCAGGAAGCCGCGTCGGCCGACACCGCGCCGGCCCCCGCACCGGTGACGGCCCTGCCCCTGACCCGTCCCGAACGCTGCCCCTTCGACCCGCCCGCCGAGCTGGCGGAACTGCGGGAGCAGCAGCCGCTGCGCCGGCTGCGCTACCCCGACGGGCACGTGGGCTGGCTGGCCACCGGCCACGCCGTGGTCCGGGCGATCGCCGCCGACCCCCGCTTCAGCTCCCGGTACGAGCTGATGCACTACCCCCTGCCGGGCGCTCCGCCCGGCGAGCTGCCGCCGGCCCCGCTCGGCGACCTCACCGGCATCGACGCACCGGAGCACACCCGCTACCGGCGGCTGCTGGCCGGCAAGTTCACCGTCCGCCGGATGCGCCAACTCACCAGCCGCGTCGAGCAGATCACCGCCGAGCACCTCGACGCCATGGAGCGCCACGGACCGGCCGTCGATCTGGTGCAGGCCTTCGCGCACCCCGTCCCGGCCCTGATGATCTGCGAACTGCTCGGTGTGTCCGCACCCGACCGCGCGCGCTTCCAGCAGCACACCGCGGTGCTCAGCAGCCCGGACGCCGCCATGGGCGAGCAGATCGCCGCCCTGACCGCGCTCGCCGAATGCATCCGTGAACTGGTGGTGGCCAAGCGCGCCCGCCCCACCGACGACCTGCTCAGCGATCTGACCACCAGTGACCTCACCGATGACGAACTCGCCGGCGTCGGCAGCTTCCTGCTGGCCGCCGGTCTCGACACCACCGCGAACATGCTCGGGCTCGGCACCTTCGCCCTGCTCAGCCACCCCGAGCAGGCCGCCGCCCTGCGCGGCGACCCCGGCCTCGCCGATCAGGCGGTCGAGGAGCTGCTCCGTTATCTGAGCATCGCCCCCACCGGAATACGGGCCGCCCTGGAGGACATCGAGCTGGACGGCCAGCTGATCAGGGCGGGCGAGACCGTCACCCTCTCGGTGGCGGCCGCCAACCGCGACCCGCTGAAGTTCCCCGCCCCCGACACCCTCGATCTGCACCGCAAGGCGACCGGCCATCTGGCGTTCGGCCACGGCGCCCACCAGTGCCTGGGACAGCAGCTGGCACGCGTCGAGATGCGGGTCGCCTTCCCGGCGCTGCTGCGCCGCTTCCCCACGCTCCGGCTGGCCGTCCCGCCCGAGGACGTACCGCTGCGTGACGCCACGAACATCTACGGGGTGCACCGGCTCCCCGTCACCTGGGACACCCAGGACACCTGTGACACCCGGGAGAAGGAGTAGCCCCATGGAGCTGAGCATCGACCGCGACCGCTGTATCGGCGCCGGGATGTGCGCCCTGACCGCCCCCGAGGTGTTCGACCAGGACACCGAGGACGGCCTGGTGCTGCTCCGCACCGCGGCGCCCCCGCCCGGCCTGCACGCCACCGCCCGGCTCGCCGCCGGGCTCTGCCCCGCCGCCGCCCTCACCGTCACCGAGCGGGAGCGGCCGGCCGGTTCACCCCCGGCCGAGCGGTAGCGGGCGCGGTCCCCGGAGCGCAGGCGGTCCAGAACGTGCCCTGCCCACGGAGCGGGGAACCCGGCCGCTCTCCCGCACGTCTTCCGGCGTGTTGGCACGCTCGGTCCCTGGAGGAACCCGGTGGAACACAGGATGTTGGGGCAGCGGTACGAGCTGGTGGAGCAGCTCGGGCACGGCGGCATGGGGACGGTCCACCGGGCCGTCGACCACCGGCTGCGCCGTACCGTCGCCGTCAAGACCCTCTCCGCCGAGCTGGCGATGCAGCCCGAGTTCCTCACCCGCTTCCAGCGGGAGGCGCATGCCGCCGCCGCGCTCAACCACCCCGGTGTGGCCACCGTGCACGATGTCGGTGAGGACGCGGGCGGCGGCGCGGCCGAGCCCTATCTGGTCATGGAGTACGTGGCGGGCCGGACCCTCAGCCAGGTGCTGCGGGACGGCCCGCTGACGGTGTCGCAGGCCGTCGACGTCACGGGCCAGGTGCTGGCGGCGCTGGCACACAGCCACCAGCACGCCATCGTGCACCGGGACATCAAGCCCGCGAACGTCATGCTCACCGCTTCCGGCGCGGTCAAGGTCGTCGACTTCGGCATCGCCAAGGCGCTGAGCGAGGTGGCCACCCGGCTGACCGGCACGGGAGTTGCGGTCGGCACCCCCGCCTATCTCGCCCCCGAGCAGATCAACGGCGGCGAGACCGACCACCGCACCGACCTGTACGCGGTGGGCTGCCTCCTCTACGAGCTGCTGACGGGGCGGCCCCCGTACACCGGCGACTCGCCGTTCTCCGTCATGCACCAGCATCTGGCCGCGGACCCGGTGCCCCCCTCACACCTGCGCCCGGAACTCCCGCCCGCCGTGGACACGGTGATCGCCCGGGCACTCCAGAAGCGCCGCGAGGACCGCTTCCCGGACGCCGCCGCCATGCAGACGGCGCTTACCACTGCGGCCCACACGGCACCGGCCCACACCGCACCGGCTCATCGTGCGCCGACGCCGACGCCCACTGCACTCGACCCTGCGGCGGGCGGGCCTGTAGCGGGCGGGCCTGCGGCGGGCGGCCCCGCCTTGGCTGCCGGCTCCGCCCCGGGCGCCGGCTCCGCCCCGGCGGCCGGCTCGCCCTCATCCCTGCCGTCGGCCGTCGGGGGCGCACCGGCGGCGCGGTCCGCCCGCCGGAGACCGGCGCGGGTGGTGTTCCGGCCGACGGCCGAAGGCGCGGTCGCCCTGCTCGGCTGCCTGCTGTCCCTGGTGATATCCCGCACCGACATGATCGAGGTCGGCCAGTTCTCCTGGGTCGCCCTGCTCGCCGCCGCTGCCGGTTCGGTGTTGCTGCTCTGGTCGGCACGGCTCGCCTGCGCGGTGGCCTGGGGCCCGGTGGCGGAGGCCGTGGCGGTGTGGTCCGAACTGGCACGCGCCAACATCGGCTGGGAAACCCACTACGTCATCATCGCCCTGGTCCTGGGCGTCGTCGGCGCCCTGTGCCTGGCCGCCGGCTACAAGGACGAGCACACGGGCGGCTTCGCACTCGTCGCCTTCTGGTTCACCTCCCTCGCGTCCGTCTGGTTCTTCCTCGACGACCTCCGCAAGATCGGTGTCTTCTACGTCCTGCTCCTGGCCGTCACGCTCACCATCGGCGCCCAGGTCCTCAAGTCCCGCACCCGCGCCCCGTCTCCGGACACCACCCCCGGCCCGCCCGCGCCGGAGATGCCCGGGAACGCCGTACGCCGAGCCACCCATGCCGAGCCCGCCGCGGCGGTTTCCGGCAGGCGGGGGAGGCGGTAGGCCGGACAGGCGGAAGGGGCGGAAAGGGGCGGAGAGCCGGAAGGCCGCCCGGCCGGGCACATCGGCCCACCGGACGGCCCGGCGTCGTCGTCGGCCTCAGCCGACGCACACCACTCCCAGCAGACACACATGCGTCGGCGAGGACTGGTCCGTCTCCGGCGCCGTCGGGGTGGACGGGGCGTCCGGCGAGGTGCGCTCCGGGGAGGTGTCCGCACCGGAGCTGCCGGAGTCGCCGGAGCCTCCGTCGGCGTCGGGGGCGGATGTCGCGGGGGCGCTGTCCGTGTGTGCGGGCTGCGGCTTCCGCTCCGGCGTGGGCGCGGTGGCGTGCGGTGCCTCAGCGGTGCGCGACGGGGTGACGGACCGCGGCTGCCGGGCCGTCGTGGCGGCCGGCGGCGTGGCCGTATCGGGGCGCGCATGCCGTCCGGACGGGAGGGACGGGCGGGCACCGGGATGCCGCGACGCCTCGCTGTCCGACCGGTCCGACGACGAGGCGGCAGGCTCCGTCCGGGGCGTGGACACGCTCTCCGGATCCGGCATCGCGGACGCGTGGGTGCCGTTGGTGGCGGGCTTGTTCTGCAGCATGCTCACGGTCAGACCGCCGCCGACGAGCGCGAAGGCGGTGGCCGCCGCGGCCCGGCGCCGGTGCTTCTTCCACCGCGCCAGCTGCCGCCGCCGGGCCGCCCGGCCCTGCCCGGTGGGCGCGGGAATCGCGGCATCGCCTGGCGCTTCGGCGTCCACGACCGCAGCGGTCTCCGCCGTATCGGCCACTGCGGCGGCACCCGAGGCACCGCCATCGGCCGAGGCGGCTCCCGAGACACCGCCACCGCCCCGCGCGGCGCCGGAGGCGCGGCCGGCGAACGGATCGGCCTCGGCGTACCGGTCCTGACGAGGCCCCGCGGCGGGGGCGTCCGCCGTCGGCCAGGCCTCCCACCGCGCGTCAGCGGCCGGCGCGCTCTGCCGACGGTGGCCGGGCGGGGCGATGTCCGGCGCGTAATCACCACAACCTGGACATACGAGCGCCCCGTTGAGGCTCCGTCGGCAGGACGAGCAGTAGTCCATCTGCGATCTTTCTGTGCTGGCTGCGCCGCCTGGGACGCCGGCGACCTGATCGGGCTGATCCAGTTCGCACGCGGGGATCGAGCGGGCAGTAACGCTAACCACGCCCGTCGGGGGCAACGCGGAGGCCGTGTGACGCTTCGGTGCAGATTCCGGCCCGGCGGCCCCGCACTCCGGACATGTCTCAAGAAACACGGGACTGCTAATCAAGTTTGACTAATCCTTCGGCCGGACATACGCTCCCGCGAGCGCCGCTAGTCAAACTTGATTACTCATCCTGCCAAAGACCGTGAGGAGATCCCCATGCCCTTCCTGCCGGATTCCGGGTACGTCCCGACCGCCGAGGACCGCGCGAGCGTGGACGCCTGGTTCGCGGAGTACGACGCACAGAGCGCGCGGCGCGATGTCGAGCGGATGGCCGACATGGCGGAGTTCCCCCTGAACCTCGTCAGCGACGACGCGGCCGGCAACGGCCGTTCGGCGCAGTGGGACCGTAACCAGTACATCGCGACGATGACGCAGGTGATGGGCGACGGAAGCGAGGACATCACCTTCGAGTCCACGCGGACGCCCGTCTTCCTCTCGCCCGCCCTGGTCGTGGTCTTCTCGGACTCGACGATGACGATGGAGGGCGAGACCCGGCAGCTGCGCTACGCCGACATCCTGGTCAGGCGGGACGGCACCTGGGCGTTCCAGACCATGATCCAGGGCGGCTGGGGCGACAGCCTGTAGCGCAAGCCCCCACCATCTGCCCGCTCTGCACGGCCGACCACACACCGGCCCCCGGTCCAATGACCTGGGGCCGGTGCTGTGGAGTGGTGGCCGGCAGGGCCGCGGGCGGGGCGAAGGGGGGTGCCCCTCAGTCCGCTCGCCCCGTCGCCGCCACCGTCACGCCCAGGCCGATCATGGCGAAGCCGCCCGCGCCGCCGACCAGGGAGAGGCGGCGGTCCGAGCGGGCGAACCAGGAGCGGGCCGCCGAGGCGCCCAGGCCCCAGAGGGTGTCCGTGATCATGCCGATGGCGACCGGGACCAGGCCCAGCACCATCATCTGGAACGGGACGTGGCCCGCGGCGTGGTCCACGAACTGGGGCAGTACGGCTGCGAAGAAGACGATGCCCTTCGGGTTGGTGACGCCCACGAGGATGCCGTCCAGGACCGTGCGCAGATCGCCGCGCTGCTCACCCGCCGGCGCCTCGATGTCCGCCGCGCGCATCTCCTTGCGGTGCCGGAAGGCCTGCACGCCGAGGTGGATGAGGTACGCCGCACCGGCCAGCTTCACGCCCATGAAGACCGCGGCCGAGGTCTCCACCAGCGCGCCGAGGCCCCATGCCACGGCGATCACCAGGGCGTACGAGCCGATCAGGTTGCCGAGGACCGTCGCGAGCGCGGTGCGACGGCCGTGCGCGAGGGCCCGGCCGATCACGAACAGCACGCTCGGCCCCGGAATCACGATCACCAGTAGCGACATCGCCGCGAACGCGAGGATGCTCTCCGTGGACACCATGTGTCCGTCACCTCCTGGAAAGTCTGGCCAGGGCTCATACAAACAGACGGCGGAACGTCCGCTCCAGGCTCATCCACATGCTGGTATTCCGGATGTTGAGGGCGCGGGCCGCGCGGCACGAACCGCGCGGCCCGTCCCCGTGAACGCAGATGCTCAGGCGCTGTGCTCGCCGCGGATCAGCTGGTGCGGTGCTGTGACCAGGAGCGGAGCTGTTCCAGGGCGGGCAGCAGGGCCCGGCCGTCGGCAGTGAGGGTGTAGAGGGCGGGGCCGGGCGGGAGCTGGGCGTGGGTGACGAGCCCGGTCTCGACCAGCTCGCGCAGCCGGTCGGCGAGCATCTTGGTGCTGATCGAGCAGATGGCGGTGTGCAGTTCGCCGAAGCGGGCGGGGCGGGTGGCCAGGGTGTGGAGGATGATGCCGTTCCACTTCTGGCCGAGGACCTCGAACGCGGCGATGAGGTCCGTATCGGCCGTCAGCGGCGCGAGGGAGGGCCGTGCTGCCATGGCTCGTGGTCCTTCATCGGTCGTCGTGCTCCTCGGTCCGGGTGGGGTGGATGCCGGGGAAGCCGTGGGCGGGTGGGGAGTCGCAGCCGGCCGGGGCACCGTCTGCCCAGCGGCGCCCGGTCAGCGTCAGGGCAGGAGAACGACCTTGCCCTTGTTGCGCCCGGCCTCGAGGTCGGTGTGGGCGGTCGCGGCCTGGTCCAGCGGGTACGTACGCCACACGGGGACGTCCAGCTCCCCGGCGGCGGCCCGCCGCACCAGCTGCGGCAGTGCATCCCCGGCCTGGTCGGAGGCGCCGGCGCTGAAGCGGACACCGTGCTGCGCGGCGGCCGGGTCGGCGATGGTGACCACGCGCGCGCTGTCACCGGTCAGGGCGACGGAGCCGGCGAGCACGCCGGCCCCGGAGGCGTCGAAGACGAAGTCGACTCCCTGGGGAGCCGCGGCCTTCACCCGCTCCACCCAGCCGTCGCCGTACCGGACCGCGGTGGCTCCGAGCGCGGTGACGCGCTCGATGTCGTGCCCGCCGACCGTTCCGATGACGGTGATGCCGCGGGCGGCGGCCAGCTGCACCGCGACGGTGCCCACGCTGCCGGCCGCGCCGTGGATGAGCAGGCTCTGCCCCGCCCGCACCCCCAGCTGCCCGAGGACACGGAACGCCGTACGGCCCACCGTGACCAGGGAGGCGGCGACCTCCCACGACAGCTCCCGGGGCTTGGCCACCGGTCGCTCCAGCAGGGCGTATGCGCCGTAGCCGCCGCCGACGGTGGCCCCGAGGACCTCGTCTCCGACAGCCGCCTCGGCTCCCTCGCCGACGGCCTCGACCACACCGGCCGCATCCAGGCCGGGGATCACGGGAAAGCGGGCGGGGACGGTGCCGGCCATCAGACCGGACCGGATCTTGAGGTCGAGCGGGTTCACGGACGCGGCCCGCACCCGGACCCGGACCTGCCCCGGTCCGGGCTCCGGCGTGGTGACCTCCGACAGCCGCAGCACCTCAGGCGCTCCGTACGCGGAGAAAGTGATCGCTTTGGACATCAGAAACTCCCAGGAACAGGAAGGGGTGGGTCAGGGATGGTGGGTCAGGAACGGGGTGCAAGGGACGGGCCGTTCGCCCGCAGGCCGGCCGCTCAGCCGCTCAGCCGCCGAGGGCGGGGTAATCGGTGTACCCGCGGTGGTCGCCGCCGTAGAAGGTGGCCTTGTCGGCGGTGTTGAACGGACCGCCGGAGGCGAGGCGCCGGGGCAGGTCCGGGTTGGCCAGGAACAGCGCGCCGTAGGCCACCATGTCCGCGCTCCCGTCCTCGATCAGCTCCAGCGCGTCGGGGCCGGTGACGTCGGGGTAGGTGAACGGGTTGAGGACGAACGTGCCCGGCCAGTCCTTGCGCAGCCGCGCGGTCAGCTCGCGGTCCGGGCCCTCCATCAGGTGCAGATAGGCCAGGTCCAGGCCGCCGAGCCGCGCCAGCAGCGCGCCGTAGACCTCGGCCGGGTTCTCCTCCGCCATGTCGTTGTACACGTTCCCGGGCGAGATCCGCAGGCCCACCCGGTCGCCGCCGATCGCCTCGGTCACGGCCGTGACGACCTCGACGGCGAAGCGGATCAGGCCCTCGGTGTCGCCGCCCCAGCCGTCGGTGCGCCGGTTGGTGTGGGGCGAGAGGAACTGATGGATCAGGTAGCCGTTGGCGCCGTGCAGCTCCACGCCGTCGAACCCGGCCTCGACCGCGTTACGGGCCGCGTCGGCGAAGTCGGCGACGGTCTGCCGGATCTCCGCCTCGCTCAGCTCCTTCGGCGTCACGAACTCCTTCGGCCCCTCGTGGGTGTAGACCTGGCCCTTGGCGGCCACCGCCGACGGCCCCACCGGCACCAGGCCGTCGGGCAGCAGGCTGGGGTGGCCGACCCGGCCGGTGTGCATCAGCTGCGCGAAGATCACGCCGCCCTCGCGGTGCACGGCGTCGGTCACCGTCCGCCACGCCCGCACCTGCCCGGCCGTGTGCAGACCGGGGGTGTCCGGGTATCCCTGGCCGACGGCCGAGGGCTGGATGCCCTCCGTGACGATCAGCCCGGCGGCGGCGCGCTGTGCGTAGTACGTCGCCATCAGCTCCGTCGGCTCGGCGCCCGGCCCGTACGCGCGGCTGCGGGTCATCGGCGCCATGACGACGCGGTTCGCCAGCTGCTTGCCACTCAGGACGATCGGATCGAAAGCGGTGGTCATGAGTCTCTCCCTCGGAATGAGTGGTGCTCCGCGACACGGCGCTCGGACGCGGACACCAGCGGATGCCTGTCTGAACAAGTAAATCACCTGTCCGAACAAGTAATGGCGTCGAATCCCTTCCCGCTCTCGAATGTGAAGTAAGTAACTCCTTGCTGCCAGCGCGTATGCGCCCTGGATCGGCATCGCCCCACGTGGAGCGGGCCCGGAAGGTAAGGTGAGACTGTCCAAGCAGGAAAGTGAGGTTGAGGGGCAGATGACGCAGTCCACGCCGGGAGCCGGGAAGCCGGAAGCGGGGAAGGGTCCCGCCGGGATCGGGCAGGAGGCCACCGTCCCGGTGCCGGCCGCGGCCAGTGGCGGGCCGGTCAGTCACGCGATCTTCCGCCTGGCCCGCCTGCACCGGATGTTCGCCGGGCAGCTGCTGCGCCGCATCGGCCTGCACCCGGGCCAGGAGCTGGTCATGATGCACCTGTGGGAGCTCGGCCCCCAGCGCCAGGCCGACCTGGTGCGGCTGATGGACTCCGACGCCGCCACCATGACCCGTACGGTCCGCCGGCTGGAGCAGGCCGGCTTCGTCCGCCGCCGCCCCTCGCCCACCGACAAGCGCGCCTCACTCATCGAGCCCACGGCAGCCAGCCACGCCCTGCGCCGCGAGGTCGAACAGGTCTGGACCCACCTGGAGGCCATCTCGACGGCCGGCCTCACCGACGACGAACGCGCCGCGGCCCTGCACACTTTGGAGCGCCTGGAGCAGAACCTCGTACGGGCCGCCGCCGAGGCGGGGGGAGTGGGCGCGGAGACGGGCTCGGACGCTCGCGGTGGCGCAGGCACGGCCACCAACTCCGGTGCAGCCGAGGAGGATTAGCCCTCCAGCGGCACCAAAAGGGCCACAGGCGGCAACGGGCATCGACCGTCAGTCACCTCTGTTGCCGTGCCCCACAACAGAGGTGAACCCGGCCGGACCCATCGCCCTCCCCGGGGCACCGCTCCCGGTGCTTCGCCACCGCCTGCGCGTACGCCACCCGTTGGTCGAGCCTGCCGTTCCGGGCCCGGAGCCGGGCCCCCGTCGACCGCCCGCCCGGCCCTGGTCGTCCGCTCAGCCCTGGGCCCAGGCTTCTTCTTCCTCGCGTGCCGCGTCGAAGGCGCGGCGGGCGGCGGAGACGGCGGGGAGGTGAGCGTCGGACCAGTCCGTGATGGCGCTGAAGAGCGGCGTCAGGGTGCGGCCCAGGTCGCTGATCTCGTACTCGACCCGCGGGGGGATCTCGGCGTGGTACGTGCGGTGGACCAGGCCGTCGCGTTCGAGCTGGCGCAGGCGCTGGGTGAGGACCTTGGGGGTGATGGTCGGCAGGTGCCGCTGCAACTCGTTGAAGCGCAGGCGGCCGTGGTGTTCGAGGACCCACAGGATCGGCGTGGTCCATCGGCTGAAGACCAGGTCGATCACCGGGTTGATCGGGCACGCCTGCTCCACGGCGTCGGTCACGACTGCGCCTTTCCTTCCCGGCCGCGATCACGCCCGCGGCCACGACCCATGCCCACGCCCCACGAACGCGGCAGGGCACTTTCCTGTCGGAAACCACTATATCCAGGAAACTAGCCTGGTGATGTGCCCAGCGGCGACAGGGGCCGGCCGACCCCGGTCCCGCCGAGGCTGCAGGACGCGCACCGCTTGCCCCGCGGAGGGGAGCGGTCCCCGTAGACGAAGGAGACATCACCATGACATTCCCGGCACTCCCCACCCGAGAAGGCGAACGGCCCCGGACCGGCCCCGAAGTCCCGCACCTGCAGCTGAGTCAGCGCAGCCCCGCCGAGGTCAGGGAGGCGCTGCTGCGCTGGTTGGACGCCGCGCTGCCCGGCACCACCTGGGGCCGCAGCAAGGTGTCGGCCCCCAGCTCACGCGCGCGGTTCCTCGACGGCACCCTTCCCGCCCCGGGCGCGGTGCTGATGCCCCCGCGCGGCGATGAGGAGTTCGTGCACGTGCACGCCGACGGCAGCCTCCACCTGGCCCTGGACCCGGCCGACCACGCCGCCTTCCTGTCCTCCGGCTGGGGCGAGAAGCATCCGCTCTACGACCACGGCATCAACGTCGTGATGCTCTACGCCCCACGCAACGAGACCGAACTGGACACGGTCCAGCAGGTCATCGCCGCCTCCTACCGCTATGCGACGGGGCGGGCGCCGGCGTCGGCGCCGTCGATGCCTGAGGCCGCACGGTCCGACGCCACCAGGGTCTGAGGCCGCACGGTCCGACGCCTCCCGGGCTCGGCTTCCCTTCCGTCCCGGGCCTCTCCTTCCCGGGCCCCCTGGACCGGCCGCACCCGGCCGGCCGCCCCACCGACACGAAAGGTCACTTCCGATGCGTAACTCCCCTTCTCCCGCGCCCGCTTCCGGCGTGGCACCCGCCCGGTCCGCCGCCCCGGCACGTGCGGTGGCCGGCAAGGTGATGCTCTCGCTGGTCGCCGTCTTCACCGGCGTTTCGCCCTACGTCGCCGACTGGAACGCCACCCACGTGCTCAATCCGCTCTGGCCCGCACACGCCAGGTTCCACAACGGCCAGACGATGGCCATGGGCACACTCCTCGCCCTGGCCACGCTGTACTTCGTCTGGCGACGCCGCGGCGACGCCGATTCCAGCCTGCGCGCCGCGGTCGTCCTCGCCGGCCTGTACTGGGTCAGCCAGGCGGCGGCCATCCTCTACCCGGGTGCCGCCTACTTCGATCCGCAGTTCGACAAGCCGGGCATGTACGTTGCCGGACTGCCGGTCCAGGCGGTCATCGAGATCGCCGCCCTGGCCCTCATCGCGGGCGGCGCCCTGCTCGCTCGTCCGGCACCGGACGCCGACGCACCGACGACCAGCATCTGACCGCCCATCCGGACGCGCCGGCGACTCCGGCTCTATCCCGCCGACGGGCCCGGTGGCGTCGGAGGTGTTGCCGGGGGTGTGGTCGCCGTCGGCTTCTCGGAGGTCAGGTGGAGTCCGACCACGCCGGCGACGATCGCGAGGAAGCAGACCACCTTGCCGAGCGTGATCTGTTCGTCGAAGAGCAGCGCGGCAAGGAGGACGGAGCCGATGGTGCCGATGCCTGTCCAGACGGTGTAGCCGATGCCGACATCGATGGTCTTCAGGGCGAGGCTGAGCAGATAGACCCCGCCGCCGCACGCCACGACGGTGATGGCGGACGGAACCAGTTTGGTGAAGCCGCCGTTGGCGGCCGAGCCGAGCGCGAAGATCACCTCGAAGACGGCGGCGACCAACAGCCAGGTCCAGGCGGCCGCGGGACTCTGCTTCCGCTCCGTGCCCGTGTGCTCCCCGGTCATCTTCACACCCCCGAGAGCAACTTGAGGCCGGTGACTCCGCCGATGATGGCGACGAAGCAGACCACCTTGACCGGCGTGATCTTCTCCTTGAAGATCAGCGCCCCGAAGATCACCGTGCCGACGGCTCCGACCCCGGTCCACATCGGATAGCCGACCCCGACATCCAGCGTCTCCAGGGCCAGGCTGATGAAGTAGATGCCGCCCACGACGCCGACCAGGGTGATCAGGGAAGCCTTCAGCTTGGTGAAGCCCTGCGAGGCGCTCGCGCCGAGCGCGAAGACGATCTCGAAGATGATCGCGAGGATTAAGTAGATCCAGGCCATGGTGGAAGAAGGGTCCTCTCCGACTGATGTCCCCGGGCCGGGGCCTCATCGGCCGGCGGCCCGCCGCCCGCCGTCGAGTCGCGTTCGGCGACCCCTGAGGTGCTCGGCGCGCATCCGTTCCAACAGGAGGCCGAACGGGGTGTCCAGGCGCGGTATTCCCCGATTGGCTCCACCCGGTTTCCGCCGGGCTCGTGGTACGGATGGTGGACGCTATCCGAGGTGCCGCCGAAGTCGAGCGGCGCCATGCCAGAGAAGCGGGCACAACAGCCCGTTGACGCAGGGGACACCCGCAGGCCGCTGCCGGCCGAGGCGCACGGAGCGCAGGCCGCGGGGGAAGACGGGCCACCGGGGCCCCGTCGGTGAAGCCTCTGCTCGTGCCGGGCCGGAAGGCCTCGTGCCGCCCGCCGCGGAAGGGTGCGGCGAGCGGCACGAGGTGGGGTGGCAGCAGCCTCAGGAGGGGCTGGCGTTGCCGCAGCGGGAGACCTTCTCCTCTTCGGTCATCGGGCGGGACTGCTTCCGGAAGGCGTTGTACGTCACGTCGGCCTCAACATCCGTGAACTCGCGCGCCGGGATGGCCTTCACGGAGTCCCCTTCGTACGACCAAGTGCCCTTCAGGGTCTGGGTCATCGGAACCTTGTCCAGCCAGTAGATGGTGTAGGGCTGGTCCTGATTGACCGTGTCGGTGATGCCCGTGGTCTTGGTGTGGACCTGGCTGTAGTCGATCCTCGGGAGGACTTCAACTCCCATGGCGGCGGGGACCTTCAGCCCCATGCTGACGACGAGGCCGTTGCCGTTGGTCTCCTCCTCCTTGTAGGTGAAGGAGCCGGTGGTGGCGCAGGTGTCGTGGAATTCCGAGACCCGCTCCGGCGTACCCTCGGTCGGGTCGCTGACGAACTCGCCGCCGGAGACGGTGCACTTGTCGCCGCAGCTCGAGAGGAACTCAGCGCGCTTCTGCGGGTCGGCCAGCGGGTCGGGGCCGGGGGCCAGGCTGGGTATCGGCGACGTCCCCATGAGCCCCCCGCCGCTGGTGCCGCCTCCGCCTCCATCCGCCTGCGCCGGGGTGACGGTCAGGCACAGCGTTGCCGCGACGGCCATGGCCCCCACCGCGGCCGCCTTCTTCCCCCGCCCACTGCCGAACGGGAAAACGTTGCGTACTCGTATGGTCATGTCTGTTTCCCTTGCCTTCCACCTGAAGCGCGGATCACGTGCTGCGGCACCGTCCTCACCTCCGGGTGAGGCCGTCCAAGAAGGCGGCACCCGTCATGTGCGGAGGAGCGCGTCAGCTGCGAACCGCCCTGAACGCTCGGTACGCCATGAGCTTCCGCGGCAGCGCTCATGTGTGGCTCATGTCTTGCTCATGGCAGTGTGTCCGGATGCGCCGGTCTCGTCACCGCGCCGTTCGCCCGGGCCGTCGCCACCACGGCCGTACGGTGTGGCGCACGGCCACGGCGAGATGCGTGGGCGAAACGGACGCCCGCCCGTCAGCCGCGCGCCCGGTGCCCCGGCCAACTCCCTCAGAAATCCTCGCTCTTGCTCACCTTGAGGTCTTTGGGGATCGCGGGCAGCAGCCGCTCGCCCGAAGCGACCTCGGGAATCCGCAGCGGGTCGGTGAAGGTCACCTGCGGAGCTTTCCGGAAGGTGACCGAGGGGCCGCCGGTGCGCAGGTTGCCGCCCTTGGGGGTGACGCCGCGCAGCGCCGGCAGACGGTAGGCGGACGCCTTGTGCCGGGCCTGCCGGAGGAAGGACGCGGTCAGCTGGGCGGTTTGCGCGCGGGCGGCGGCCGGAGCGGCGGCCTGGCCGGCGGAGCAGCCCGGCCCGTCCGCGTGCGCGGGGGCGAGGTTGGTGTTGAGCATCGCGTGGCCGGTGCCGGGCAGCACGACGTCCGCGGCCACCGCGGTCCGCCCGGACTTCGCCAAGTCCTTCACCGTGTTCCGTCCCGCGTCCGCTCCGGTGTCCTCGTCACAGGCGCCGCGGATGTTGAGCACCGGCACCGTGTGGGTCGCCGGCTCCGCCGGCGCCGCCGGTTCGAGGGCGACCGCGCCGAACAGCCCGGCCCGCTTGGCGGCCTTCTGGGACAGGACGTAGCCACCGCCCCGGCTGTGACCGACCAGGCCCACCCGGGACGTGTCGATCCGCCCCTTCGTCCCGGGGATCTTCAGGCCGTGGCCGATGCCCTTGTTGAGGTCGGAGAGCAGCTTCAGGTGCGCGTCGATCAGCTGGGTGTAGCCCTTTTCCGGGTTGGGTTCGCCCACCCACCACTGCTCGGCGGCGACCGCGTCGACGGCTACCGCGACGAAGCCTTGACGGGCCAGCTCCTCAACGAGGTACGACAGGCCGGCGTCCTGGCGCAGGTAGTCCTGGCCGAGACCTGTCTGGGGCCTGGGATCGTCAGGGTCCAGGCACACCAGGGGCCACCGGGTCTTCACCGGCCGGTCGGCGATGCCCTTCGCGCCCGTCGGCACGCAGTTGGGGTGGGACCCGTGCACGACGAGGACGACCGGGTGGGGGCCCTTCCCCTTCGGCATGCCGAGCACGCCGTGCACCTGAGTCGGGTTGCCGCTGTCCTTCATCGACGTGTTCTTCAGCAGGCCGGGCGCGAGCCGGTAGCTGGTGAGAGTGGCACCGGAGCCCCGCGCGCCGGCAGCGGCCTGCTGGGGGGCGGCGGTCAGTGCCGGTGCGGCCGAGGCGGCCGGGACGACGGTCGGACCGAGGGCGACGGAGGCGGCCACGAAGGTGGCGGGCCAGAGCTTGGATATCTTCACAACCGCGGAGATGCAGCACGGGACCCAGCCGTTCCCTTTATGGCGTGTCGCCGGGAATGACATGAACGGTCCCTCGGTTCCGCGCCGTTGTGGCGGGAGACGCAGAAGGCAGTGCCGCCGAGCCCCGCCATCCCCGGAGCAGGAGCGGTCGTTCGTCCTGCCCGCTGAAAGTGCGGCGCGGGCGCTCACGCCCGCTGTTCACGGAAACGGGAGTCCTACGCCATGCCGGTCTCGGAGGGCACGGAAGTGTTGACCGCGTACATCCGACCTCCACGCCGGGACGGGTGGCCCCTGACGAACTCGACCCCACGGCACCGCAATGCGTCGTGAAGGTGCGGGCGCGCATGGACCACCGGACAGGTGCGTGAACCGGTCGGTCTTCGCCGACGGCACGGATGTGCGTGTACGGGGCCGGTGACCGTCGGCCCGAAGCGAACGATTAACGAAGGGGGAGCGACCGTGATCGCTACCTCCGTTCCCAGACGCCCCTACCTGCGCTCTCTCGCGCAAATCTCCGCCCTTGCCCTCGTGGCGCTCGGCTGGACGGTGTCACCGCTCAACGCCGGGGTGGCCCATGCCGATTCCTCTGCCGCGTCGGCCCTGACGATCACGACCAGTCAAGGGCCCGGTCTGACGTCGGTCCGGCTCGCGAGCCGGACCGGGCAACGGCCGCTGCGGTGAGATGGAGCCGAAGTCCGGGGATCGATGCGGGCACGCGTGAAGCCGGTGGCCCTCAGGACTTCTTCCGGCTCTCGGCTTCCGCCTGCGCGATGAGTTCGGCTTCGGAATCGGCCAGCGCGATGGCGAAGCCGAATGCCTCGGCGAGGTGACCAGCGGCTGACATGACGCGCGCCGTGCCCACGACGGGAGCGATCGCCACGAGAACATCCTGCAATTGCTCGCTCGTCAGCCGGGCCTTGAGCGCGGGACCGACGTGAGCCAGGTAAGAGACCGCTGGCGCGTCCATGGCCACGAGTGCGGCGATACGGGTCAGGATGAGCGTGCCGTCATCCATGCCGCAGCGCTCAAGGGAATCGATGGTCATGGCGGCGATGGTGTCGAGAACGGGAGCGTCAGACGCAGTGGCCATGTTCGGACCGCCTTCCGGTGCCCTACGGAGCCGACGCGCGATCTACGCGACCCACCTGGAACGGCGTTCGTCTCGTGCGCCGGTGCCTACCCCTCTCACCGTAGGAGCCTCCCGGGCCCCACGCATGTCGGCTACGGAGACGCATTGCCCCTCCGGGGCGCGCTTCCTGGCGCTGTCCGGGCGGGGCGCACGGGAGTTCACCCGCCCCGGCCGCCCACCGCGTGGCTACTGGTTCTTCTCGCTGCCGTTCCCACCGCTTGCCCGGCCGTTGCCGGTCGCGTGGTGCGTGCCGCCGGGGTCGGCGTCGGGTGTGCCGTTGCCGGAGGCGCCGGTGTTCCCTTCCGGCCCGTTGCCGGCGTGCGCGGCGCCGTTGCCGGGTTTGCCCGTGCCGGCCGGCCCGTTCGGCGCCGCCGTCGCCCGCGTCAGCTGCTCGGAGCAGTACGCGGCGACCTCGCCCTTTCCGCCGGCGGCCGCGACGAGCCGCTGCCAGGCCGTTGCGTCGAGTGCTTTGCCGTGCCCCCCGGCCTGCTGGTAGGCGCGGCAGTGGGCCTCGGTGTCCTTGGCCGGGGAGGGGCGGTTGGTGGGGCCGGGGCGGCCGGAGGACGTCGAGGGGGTTCCGCCGCCCGGCTGGTCCGGGGCGGTCGCAGAGGGGTGCGCGGTGCCCCCGGTACCGGCACCGTCGGCGGACGAGCCGGCCGGACCGATGGCCGCGTACGCGACACCGCCCAGGGCGAGGCCGGCGAACACCGCGCCGAACGTCATCCGCACCGGGCGCCGGAGACTCCGCTCCTCGCGCGGCCGCCAGTCGTCCCGGCGCCGGGTACGTGCCCGGCGTGCGCCCGTGCCGTGGGCGGCGGCCCGGAAGGCGCCCAGGGCCCGTTCCTCGGCCTCGGGATCGAGGTGGTCCGCGCGGATGACGGCGCCCAGCACCGTTTCCAGCGTGGCGGAGTCATGCGCGTCCCGCGGGCCGGAGACGGTGCCGTCGGGGGGCCCATGCCGGTGACGGACCGGTGCTCCGTCACCGCTCAGCCGTTCACCCATGTCCGCTTCCGTTCCTGTCCGTTCCCGTCCGACCGGTTCGATTCGTCGAGGCGCCGGTCCTCGGCACCTTCCGACCGCTCACTGTCGCCCTCGTCCGTCCTCGTGCGCCCTCGTCGTTCATTTCGACTTCCCCAGCGTTCGGCAGGCCGCATCCGTCACACCCTCGTCCGCTTCGCCGCCGACGCCCAGCTGGCGGGCCAGACGCTTCAGGCCCCGGTGGGCGGCCGTGCGCACCGCTCCCGGACGCTTGCCGAGGACGCGTGCGGCGGCGGGACCGTCCAGGCCCACGACGACCCGCAGGAGCACCGCCTCGGCCTGGTCCTGTGGCAGCCCGCGGACCAGTTCCAGCGCCTGCTCGGTGGAGAGGGACTCCAGGGCCTGGTCATGGGTGTTCTGCGGTCCCGGCAGGTTCAGTACGTCCTGTTCGGTCCCGCCGGACCGGGGCCGCACGCGCTGGCGGCGCAGATGGTCCAGTGCCCGGTGCCGGGCGATCGTCGTGGTCCAGCCGCGGAATCCGGCCCCGTCGCCCTGGAAACGCCCGAGGTCGCGGGCGATCTCCAGCCAGGCGTCGGAGGCCACGTCCTCCGCGTCCCCGCCGACCAGCCCGTGCAGATAGCCGAGCAGGCCCGGTTGCACGATGCGGTAGGCCATCGCGAAAGCGGCCTCGTCGCCGTCCTGGGCCCGCGAGACCGCTGCGCCCAACGCGTCGTCGCACGTCCCTGCGCGCCGGGTTTGCCCTACTTGACCCAAGCCTGTCCTCGTTAGCGCCGGTTTTTGTGGCGAGTACGTGTCGTCCGCCGCGCTACGGTCGCATCGACGGCCCATGGTGAACAGCGTCCGTCCTCACGGAACGGCCCATGGTGAACAGCGTCCGTCCGCACGGAAGTGTCACAACGGCCAGTGATCCTTCACGTCTTCCGCTCGCCCCTTGTTCATATCGCCCCATTTCGGAGACTTCGTCCGTCCCGTGCAGTCCAGGTGTAACGCTTTCGGGCGCGTGCGCTCTTTCCCTGCGGGCGACCGCGTCGGTCGGCCAGGACAGGGGACACGACTCGTGCGGTGGACAGACGGAAGCGGAGCGGCGTACGGCGAGGATCCGTACGGCGGCGCCGGCTACACCTATGCCTACGGGCGCCACGAGTACTCCTATGGTCACGAGTACGGCTACGGCCACGCGTACGGCAATGGCCACGCCTCTCCCCATGTCAACGAAGACGCCTATGGCCACGTGTACGGAGGAGGCGTCACCGGCGTCGCCACCGACACGGCCCCGCAGCCGTGGGACGGGGCACAGCCCGCCCAGTGGACCCACCCGACGGGGCAGTGGACGCACCCGACAGGGCAGACCACCACAGCGTGGGACCCCCTGTACGGCGACGCCCTCACCGGGCAGCTCCCGCCGGTGCTCCCCACAGAGCAGCTGCCGGTGTCCGACACGGCGCAGATACCGGTGTCCGAGACGCCCGGCCACCCCGTCCCTGAACCTGACACCCTCCGGAGCGAGTCAGCGGGGCCCGTCTTCGTCGATTCCTCGGGGCGACGCCAGCGCCGCGTGCTCCGCGCCGCCCGGCTGATGATGATCCCCGCCGGCGGCTATGTCGCCGTGCTGATCAGCACGATGCTGGGCGGCACCGGCGTCAGCTCTCCGTTCGTCCCGCACGCGGACTCCCCGCACCCGGCCAAGCCCACGGCGACCGCACCCGACTCGTCGTCCGGCACCGCACACCCGGCGCGGAGCGCGAGCCCCGCCGCGGCGCGGAAGAACTCCGGCACCCCGGTGCGGCATGCCCCCGGCCCCACCGACCGGCCGGGAGTCTCCACCGCCCCTGCGGCCTCGTCCCGGCCCACGACTGCGCCCACCGGGACCGCCGCCCCGGCCTCGACCGCCGCCCCCACCCACCCCTCCAAGGGGCGCGCCCTCGGCTCGTCCCACAAGCCCGTGAAGTGATCCAAGGCCCCGACGTGACCGACCGCCGACACCGCAACGCTCCCGCCCGCCGCCCCGGCCGGATCACACCCCGCGCCCACTGGCTCCTGCTGAGCGTGCTTGCGGTGACCCTGTCGGCGGCCCTCCTGTTGCAGGGTTACACCCACCACATGTTCGGGATCACCTCGGACGCCGTGACCGGTGCGCGAGGGCGGCACGAGGCGGTGCCCAGCCGGGTGACCCACGGCGGCCCCGTGATCGCGGGCGCCGCCACCTCCGCGCACACCGCCCGGGTCAAGGACCGCACCCTCGCGCTCACCTTCGACGACGGCCCCGACCCCGTCTGGACGCCGCGCATCCTGGACGCGCTGCGCCGCAACCATGTGCACGCGACGTTCTTCGTCGTCGGAACCCAGGTCGTGGCGCACCCGGAGCTGGTCCGCCGGATCGTCGCCGAGGGCCACCAGATCGGCATCCACACCTTCACCCATCCCGACCTGGCCCGCCTCGCCCCCTGGCAGCGTTCCCTGGAGCTGCGGGAGACGCAGCTCGCGGTGGCCGGCGCCGCGGGGGTCACCACCGCACTGCTCAGGCCGCCGTACTCCTCGAAGAGCGACGCGCTGGACGATGCCGACTGGTCCGTCCTCCAGCAGGCGGACGCGGCAGGCTACGTCACGGCGCTCACCACACGGGACGCCGAGGACTGGCGGCGCCCCGGTGCGGACCGCATCGTCGCCCGTGCCACACCCCACGGCCACGCCGGGCAGATCGTGCTGATGCACGACGGCGGCGGTGACCGGGCACAGACCGTCGCCGCGCTGAACACCCTGATCCCACGGCTCAAGGCGCACGACTTCCGGTTCGCGACGGTCGGCGCCTCGGTCGGCATGGCCGGGCCGGTCCGGCGCGCCGGACTCGGTGACCATCTGCAAGGTCGGGCCCTCATCGGGCTGCTGCAGGCCGGCGACTGGACCGTGTGGCTGCTCGGCGTGCTGATGTGCGCGGCCGGAGCGCTCAGCGTGCTGCGCGCGGCGGTCCTGCTGCTCGCGGCCCGCCGGCACCGGCGGCAGCGGACGGGGGGCCGCGGCCGGACCTGGGGGCCGCCGGTGACCGCACCGGTCAGCGTCATCGTCCCCGCGTACAACGAGAGCGCCGGGATCGAGGCGTCCGTGCGCTCACTGCTCGCCTCGGACCACCCGGTGGAGATCATCGTGGTGGACGACGGTTCCACCGACGGCACCGCCGACCTGGTGGAGTCGCTCCACCTGCCGGGGGTGCGGGTGATCCGGCAGCGGAACGCGGGCAAGCCCGCCGCGCTCAACACGGGCCTCGCCGCCGCCTCCTGCGAGCTGGTGGTGATGGTCGACGGCGACACGGTCTTCGCACCCGACACGGTCCGCACGCTCGTGCAGCCCTTCGCCGACCCCCGGGTGGGCGCCGTCTCGGGCAACGCCAAAGTCGTCAACCGCCATGGCCTGCTGGGCCGCTGGCAGCACATCGAGTACGTGGTCGGCTTCAACCTCGACCGCCGCCTGTTCGACCTCGCCGAGTGCATGCCGACCGTCCCGGGGGCGGTCGGCGCGTTCCGCCGCCGGGCGCTGTTCGCCCTCGGCGGCGTCAGCGACGTCACCCTCGCCGAGGACACCGACCTCACCATGGCGCTGTGCCGCGCCGGCTGGCGTGTGGTCTACGAGGAGGGCGCGGTGGCCTGGACGGAGGCGCCCGCGTTACTGAACGCCCTGTGGCGGCAGCGGTACCGCTGGTGCTACGGCACGCTCCAGGCGATGTGGAAGCACCGCGGCGCCCTGGTGCAGCGCGGCGCCGCCGGAAAACTGGGCCGACGCGGCCTGGTCTACCTGCTGCTCTTCCAGGTGCTGCTGCCGCTGCTCGCACCCGCCGTGGACATCTTCGCCCTGTACGGGCTGCTCTTCCTCGACCCGGTCCGGATCACCGGGCTCTGGCTGGCCTTCCTGGTGCTGCAACTCCTGATGGGCCGGTACGCCTTCCGCCTGGACGGGGAACCGCCCGGCCCGCTGTGGAGCCTGCCGTTGCAGCAGTTCGTCTACCGGCAGCTGATGTACCTGGTGGTGATCCAGTCCGTCTTCACCGCCGTTGCGGGCTCCCGCCTGAGGTGGCAGCGCATGGAGCGGTACGGCAGCCTCCAGACCCCGGGGGCCGCGCAAGCGCCCGGCACCGACCTGCCTCCGCAGGATCCCGGCCCCGCGCACCCGGCGCCGTACGGCCGTGTGCCGTGGCAGGCGCCGGACGGCCGTCAGCCGCAGCAGGCGCCGTACGACCCCTTCCACCAGATGGCACCGTACGCCGGCCTTCCACAGCCCCCGCCCCCCAACGGATACCGGCAGCCCCCGCCCCCCAACGGTTACCGGCAGCCCCCGCCCCCCAACGGTTACCGGCAGCCCCCGCCCCCCAACGGTTTCCGGTAGCCCGCACCGCACCAGATATCGCAGTTGTACCGAGCAGTTGCACAGAGCAGCAGCTGCAGTGAGAGGACAGTGATCCGAGCCCATGAGCGGACACCGGCGCCGACCGTCGCAGCAGCCCCACGACGGAGTGGAGCCGGAGGAGAGACGCTGGAGACGGTGGATCGACTACCCGCGCCGGGGCAGGACGGGCCCGCGCCGCTGGCTGCCGTCGGTGCGTCAACTGCTGGCGCTCTTCCTGTTCTTCTTCGGCTGCACGACGGCGGCCGTGGGCTATGCGTACGCCACGGTCACCATCCCCGACCCCAACCCCAGGACGCTGCTGCAGAACAACGTCTACTACTGGTCGGACGGCACGGTCCTGGCGACCGACGGCAGCGTCAACCGGCAGAACGTCCCGGTCTCGCAGGTCCCCGCCGACGTGCGGTGGGACTTCATCGCCGCGGAGAACGCCTCCTTCTACACCGACCCGGGCATCGATCCGCAAGGCATCCTCCGTGCCGTCTTCCACATGGCCGGGGGCGGCAGCGTGCAGTCCGGGTCGACGATCACCCAGCAGTTCGTCAAGAACACGTACCTGGACCAGTCGCAGACGGTCTCGCGGAAGTTCAGAGAACTGCTGATCTCCACCAAGATCGGCGCCGGTATGAGCAAGCAGCAGATCCTCCAGGGGTATCTGAACAGCTGCTTCTTCGGCCGGCAGGCCAACGGCATCCAGGCCGCGGCCCGCGCGTACTACGGCGTTCCGGTGCAGAAGCTCACCCCGAGCCAGGGAGCCTTCCTCGCCGCGGCGGTCAATGAGCCGAGCCTCTTCCAGCACGCTGACTCCGACCCCAGGGCCCGGGCCAAGGCCAAGGCACGCTGGTCCTGGGTGCTCGACCGGATGGTGAAGATCGGCAAGCTGACGCCGGGACAGCGCGCACGGTACGCGGCCGCGGGGTTCCCGACACCCAAGAAGTGGACGCTCGGTTCGGGCCTCCCGGGCCAGACCGGCTACCTGGTCCAGCTCGCCCGGTCGTACGCCCAGGCACACGACCGGAGCATCACCGACGGCAGCCTGAGCAGAGGCGGCTACCAGATACACACCACCTTCGACCGGAAGCGGACCGCGAAACTGGCCAAAGCCGTCGCCAAGGTCCGTGCGGAACGCCTCGACCCCGCCCACCGGTCGGTCGACCGGGACGTCCAGGTAGGAGCCTCCTCGGTCGATCCCAGGACCGGCAGGATCCTCGCCGTCTACGGCGGTTCCGGCTTCGACCACGCCCACTACTCGGACAACGCCGACACCACCGGCGTCCCGGTGGGATCGACGTTCAAACCCATCGTCCTCGCCGCCGCGCTCCAGCACCGAGCCGTACTGAAACCCGGTGAGCCCCCGGCGCCGATCACCCCGGCCAGCAAGTTCAACGGCGACGACGGCATCAAGATCAAGGACCAGCAGGGCAATTACGTCACCGACGACAAGGACCCCACCGGCCTCCTCCACCAGCGCAACGACACCCGCCGGCGCTGGGGCTACATCACCCTGCGCAAGGCGATGGAGCAGTCGGTCAACACGCCCTACGTGCAACTGGGAGAGGACGTCGGCCACCAGAACGTGGTGAGCACGGCGCAGGCCCTCGGCCTGCGCCCCGACAGCCTCGCCGCCCCCAGTGCCGGCTTCTACATCGGTACCTCGACACCGAGCGCCATCCGCATGGCAGGCGCCTACTCGACCTTCGCCGCCTCCGGTATGCGGGCCACCCCCTACTCGGTGACCAAGGTGACCCACAACGGCTCCGCCCTCCCCGGATTCACCGCCCCCGCCCCCGTACGGGCGCTGCCGGCGGCCATCGCCGACAACGTGACCGACGTCCTCCGGGGCGTCATCGCCAAGGGCACCGGCACCAGGGCCCAGGCCCTCGGCAGGACGGCCGCGGGCAAGACCGGTACCACCGACGACTTCCACTCGGCCTGGTTCGTCGGCTACACCCGCCAACTGGCCACCTCCGTGGTCCTCTTCCGCGAGGATCCCGCCCACCCCCAGCTGCAGTCCCTGGTGGGCGTCGGCGGCCTGCAGAAGGTGTTCGGCGGCGACATCCCCACCGAGATCTGGACCCGGTACATGAGCGACGCCCTCGCCGGCCTCCCCGACGCCCCCTTCCCCGCCCCCGTCTCCCTCGGCCACGGCGCCAACGAGCCGGGCGCCCCCACACGCTCCCCGTCCGTCACCCACCACAAGAAGGACGACACGACCGACCGGAGCGACGGGACGGGCAAGACCGGCAGGCCCGGCAAGCGGACGGACACCCCTCCCGACGCGTCGGAAGCCCCGACAACGTCCCCCAAGTGCCGCCACCACAAGTGCCGTTGACCCGCTGCGCACACCGGTTGGCCCAACGGTGCTGCCCGGTCACGGTAGTTGGGCGGAGCCCGCGCTGCTCGGTGTCACGCTTTCATGGTTGGCGCCCGGCTGCTGTGGCGGGAGAAGCCCGGACCACCAACTCGTCCTGGGCACCCAGGCGCTCTTGGACGCCGTCGTAGCCCTGGCCGAGGAAGCGGCACGTCAGCCGCGACTGGCCGTCGCCGCCTGACGACCAGCCGCGCCGCCCCATCGGAAAGCCGGGTCGGAATCCCTGACCCGGCTTTCCGGCCGGCGCCGCGGTTCCCACCGCCGGGAGCCCGCGGGCGGAGGTCAGCGAAGCAGTGCCTCCGGCATCCCGGCCCACGGATTGATCGGTACCGTGCCGACACTGCGGCCGTAGTCGTCGAGCAGCCAGCCCATGCGTTTCGTCATGCGCAGCACGACCGCCCGTTCCGTCAGCTTCAGGGCCGGGAAGCGTTCGGCGAGTTTCTCCTCCAGCCGATGGCTGTCGCCCAGGGAATGCAGCCAGACGATCACCAGCAGGTTGTCCGTGCCGGTCATCGCCGCGCACATGCGGATCTCCGGAAGGGTGACCAGGGTGCGCGCGGTCTGCTCCAGGTCGCCCGGCGGGACGCTCGCCCAGAAGTGGGCGATGACCGGCCAGCCGCTGATCACCTCGGCCACCTCGCAGCGGAAGGACACCAGCCCGTCCCGGACGATCCGCTCCAGCCGACGCCGGGTGGTGGACACGCTCATCGAGGCGCGGTCGGCGAGCTCGGCGATCGTCCGGCGGCCGTCGTCGCCGAGAGCGAGCACCAAGTCGCGGCAGGAGTCGGGCAGCAGCCCCTCGCCGACGGTGCGCGGCGGGGCGTGACGGGCGAGGAGGGTGCGCTGGTCGGAGGTGAGCGCCTGGAGACGCCATCTGCTGGCTTCGCTGTAGAAGTGCGTCGCGGTGTGGGTGCGCGTGCCGCGGACCCCGGTGAGCCGGCTGACGTAGTCGAGGATGAAACGCGACAGCGCCTGCAGATCGGTGAACAGCACGATGAGGAACAGGTCGCGTCCGCTGCCCACCTGGGAGACCGAGGCGACCTGGGGGACGCGCATCAGCGCGTCCACGACGTGGTGGCGGCTGCTCGGTTCGCAGTCCACCTCCAGGAAGGCCAGACAGTTGCGTTCGGCCCACACGGAGAGCTTGGGGTAGGCGGTCACCCAGGCGAGCCCGTCCGCACTGATCCGCTCCCAGCGCCTCGCGGCCGTGACCGGATTGATGCCGAGTACCTTGCCGATCTCCGTCCAGGTGGCCCGCGGGGCGATCTGCAGGACGTGGATGAGAGCCAGATCCGCCTCGTCCAGGTTGAAGGAATCCTGCATGAGCGTTCACCGCCTGGCTCTTTCCTGCCATTTCAGCACCGGCGTGGTGGGCGCGTCCAGCCTGAGGAAGCCGCCGAACGGACGGCGGCGCGAATGCTGGAGGTATCTCCCCCGCAATGACGATCTGCGTAGACGCGACTACCTTGCGCGATGACATGGTGCGGCTGCGACGCAACCTGCACGCCGACCCCGAGGTCGGGCTGCACCTGCCCCGCACCCAGGAGAAGGTCCTGGCGGCGCTGGACGGACTGCCGCTGGAGATCTCCACGGGCGACCGGCTGTCCTCGGTGACCGCGGTGCTGCGCGGCGGCCGGCCCGGCCCGGCCGTGCTGCTCCGGGCCGACATGGACGGCCTGCCGCTCCCCGAGCGCACCGGCCTCGACTTCGCCTCCCGCACGGACGGCGCCATGCACGCCTGCGGACACGACCTGCACACCACGATGCTGGTCGGCGCGGCACGGCTGCTCGCCGCCCGCCGCACCTCCCTCGACGGGGACGTGGTGTTCATGTTCCAGCCGGGGGAGGAGGGCTGCGACGGCGCCGGCGCGATGCTCGCCGAGGGCGTGCTCGATGCGGCCGGCCGCCCCCCGGTCGCCGCGTACGCGCTGCACGTGTTCACCACCGGCTTCGACCACGGCGTGTTCGCGGCCCGCGGCGGCGCGACCATGGCGGCCACCAGCGACCTGGACGTACGCGTCGTCGGCGCCGGCGGCCACGGCTCGGCCCCGTACCGCGCGAAGGACCCGGTGCCCGCGGCCTGCGAGATGGTGACCGCGCTGCAGACCATGGTCAGCCGGGTCTCCGATCCGTTCGACCCGGTCGTGATCACCGTCGGGTCCTTCCATGCCGGCGTGCGTCGCAACGTCATCCCCGAGGCCGCCCGGTTCGAGGCCACCGTGCGGACGTTCTCCGCTGCGGCGCAGAACCGCATCAAGGACGCGTCGGTCACCCTCCTCCGCTCGATCGCCACCGCCCACGGCCTGCGGGCCGAAGTGGAATTCACCCCCCGCTACCCGGTGACGGTCAACGACGCAGACGAGACCGCCTTCGTCGAGTCCACCGTGCAAGAGGAGTTCGGCGCACACCGCTTCCGGCCGTTGCCGCACCCCCTCACCGGCGGGGAGGACTTCTCCCGGGTCCTGGAGAAGGTCCCGGGGAGCCTGGTCATGCTGGGCGCGACGCCTCCGGGCGCGAACCCCGCGGCGGTCGCGAACAACCACTCCTCGCACGTCGTCTTCGACGAGGCGGTGCTCCCCGACGGCGCCGCCCTCCATGCCTCGCTCGCCGTCCGCCGGCTCGCCGCCGAGCCCACCGGCTCCCTCGCCTAGCGGGTGCCTTTCCGGTCTCCGTGGACCAGCCTGCGGTGCCAGGCGTCGCAGGCCCACGGAGACCGGGAACCCGTGGCCCGGCCGTGGCACCCCCCCCGGCCGCAGTACCCCGTTTCCCGCCCGCCCTGGAGATACGATGCCCATCCAGACCTCGCCCCGTCCGGCACCCGAGCCGTCCCCGGACCCGTCAGAGTCGCAGATGTCCGCGCAGCCCCCGAGCATGTCCCGCTGGGAACGACGACGCGTCGTCCTCGGTACGGGGATCGGCAACGCCCTCGAATGGTACGACTGGCACATCTACGGCATCTTCGCGCCGTTCTTCGCCAAGCAGTTCTTCGACCCGCACGACGAACTGTCCGCGCTGCTTTCGACGCTGGCCATCTTCGCCGTGGGATTCCTGATGCGACCGGTGGGTGGATTCCTGTTCGGCTGGCTCGCCGACCGCAAGGGCCGCCGCTTCTCCATGCTGACCTCCATCGGCCTGGCCGCGGCCGGCAGCCTGGCGATCGGCGTCGCACCCACGTACACCAGCATCGGCGTGGGCGCCTCCGTCTTCCTTCTGCTCGCCCGGCTCACCCAAGGACTGGCGCACGGCGGCGAACTGCCCTCCGCCCAGACCTATCTCGCCGAAGCCGCCCCGCCCGCCCGCCGTGGCCGCTGGACCAGCGCCATCTATGTCTCCGGAGCCTGCGGCATCCTCCTCGCCACCTTGCTCGGCGCCGGCCTGGCCGCCGCGTACGGGGCACACGGAGTGGCGGCGTGGGGCTGGCGCGTGCCCTTCGTCGTCGGCGGACTGCTCGGCCTGTACGCCCTGTTCCTCCGCCGCCGGCTCACCGAAACCCACGCCTTCACCAAGGAGCACGCCGCCGACGCCACCGGACGACGCCCCTCCGTGCTGCGCGGCATCTGGCAGAACCGCGGCGCGGCCGCACGGGTGATCGGCCTGACCGTCGGCGTCACCGTCGTCTACCAGTCGTGGACCGTCGCCGCACCGGCCTACGCCATCGGCGTGCAGGGGCTCGACGCCACCGCCGTACTGGCCGCCGAGGTGGTCGCCATCGTCGTGTTCATCGCCGTACTGCCCCTGTGCGGCGCCCTGTCCGACCGCATCGGGCGCCGGCCCAACATGCTGGTCTTCGGCCTGGGCATGGCGGTGCTCTCCTACCCCCTGAGCCACCTGGCCCGAGCGGGCGCGGTGTGGCAGCTCGGCCTCGCCATGACCATCGCCCTGGTCCTCATCGCCCTGTCCGTGTCCATCCTGCCCGCCCTTTTCGCCGAGCTGTTCCCCACCCGCGTGCGGGCCACCGGCACCGGCGTGCCCTACGCCATCGCCGTGGCCCTGTGCGGCGGCACCGCGCCGTACCTCACGACCTGGCTCTCCGGCCACCACGTCCCGGGCTACTTCACCGGCTACGCCATCGCCCTCCTGCTGCTCGGCGTGCTCGTGGTGCTCACCACTCCCGAGACGCGCGGCAAGCCCCTCGACTGACCGCACCGCCGGCACCGTCTCCCCCTCCCTCTCCCACGGCACGCCCGTTCCCCGCCCGCAGGCCGGACCCCGCGTCCGGCCTGCCCCACACTGGAGCACTCCCCATGGCGGACGACCGCTTCCGCACCGAGCACGACCTCCTGGGCGACCACCCCGTCCCCCACGACGCCTACTACGGCATCCACACGCTGAGGGCGGTGCACAACTTCCCCATCACCGGCACCGCCCTGTCCGCCCACCCCGACCTCGTCAACGGCCTCGCCGCCGTCAAGCAGGCGGCCGCACTGGCCAACCGCGACCTGGGGCTCCTCGACGCCCACAAGGCCGACGCCATCGTCGCCGCATGCACCGACATCCGCGCCGGCCACCTGCACGACCAGTTCGTCGTCGACGTCATCCAGGGCGGAGCCGGCACCTCCACGAACATGAACGCCAACGAGGTCATCGCCAACCGCGCACTGGAACACCTCGGCCACCGGCGCGGCGACTACCGCCATCTGCACCCCCTCGACGACGTCAACGCCTGCCAGAGCACCAACGACGCCTACCCCACCGCCGTCAAAGTGGCCCTCCACATCGCCGCCCGACGTCTCAAGGAGGCGATGTCCACGCTGCGCCACGCCTTCGAGACCAAGGCCGGAGAATTCTCCGACGTCGTCAAGACCGGCCGCACCCAGCTCCAGGACGCGGTGCCGATGACGCTCGGCCAGGAATTCGGCGCCTACGCGGTGATGCTGGGCGAAGACGAGCAGCGTCTCCTGGAGTCCTGCAGCCTCCTGTGTGAGATCAACCTGGGCGGTACCGCCATCGGTACCCGCCTCAACTCCCACCCCCGCTACGCCGCACTCGCCCGCGAACACCTCGGCGCGCTCACCGGACTGCCCCTGTCCACCGCCCCCGACCTGGTTGAGGCCACCCAGGACGCGGGAGCGTTCGTCCAGTTCTCCGGAGTCCTCAAACGCATCGCCGTCAAGATCTCCAAGACCTGCAACGACCTGCGCCTGCTGTCGTCCGGCCCCCGCGCGGGCTTCGGCGAGATCAACCTCCCGGCGGTGCAGGCCGGCTCCAGCATCATGCCGGGCAAGGTGAACCCGGTCATCCCCGAAGTGGTCAACCAGATCGCCTTCCGGGTCATCGGCAACGACACGACCATCACCCTGGCCGCGGAGGCCGGACAGCTCCAGCTCAACGCCTTCGAGCCGGTCATCGCCCACTGTCTGTTCGAAAGCACCGCCCAGCTGCGCGCGGGATGCTTGACCCTGACGGAACGCTGCGTCAACGGCATTACCGCCAACCGCGACCACCTCCGCGCCGTGGTCCACGGCACCATCGGCATCATCACCGCCCTCACCCCACGCATCGGCTACGCCCAGGCCGGCGCCGCCGCACAAGAAGCCCTGGCCACCCACAGCTCCGTCGCCGACGTCGTCCTGGCCCGCAAACTCCTCACCCGCGCCGAACTCGACCGCATCCTCCGCCCGGAATCCCTCACCGGCACGACCGAGGGCGACCAGACCCCGCACGGCGCCCCCATCCGAGAGCCCTCGTGAGCGCATCCAGGTGCACAAATCCTGCGCTCATCCCCCCACGCTGACCAAAATGCTCCATTTATCCGCCTCGGACGGACCGCCCGTCAATCTGAGGGAAACCGCTGAACGGGCCCGTCCCCTTGGAGAAACAGGTGAGCACCATGGCCAGATGGGAAGTCCGCATTCCCACCTCCGCACCCGACGGCGCACGCGGGTTCCAGATGTTCCTCTACGACCTCCGGAACCACAGCGAGGCCCTGGCCCGCTCCCGCGCGCTCGTCGACGTCACCACCCCCGCCGCCTTGCACCACCGCCGCGGCGCCACCGCCGACACCACTGCCCTCGCCATCACCCTGCGACCCACCAACCCCCTCTGGGGCCCGCCCGATCAATCCGAACCTGTCCCGCGTCACCTCACCTGGCGCACCCTCAGCCCGGCCCCCGCGGCGGGGTGACGTCGCGCGCCCGCGGCCCACGGGGCAGGGCAAAAGCGCCGGGCACCGTGGACGGGCGGTCTGATGGTGTGCGATCCACTCCGACGGCCGGTTCGGCACAGATCTGCCCTGATGCTGCCGAAGGCCGTCGCGCCTCCGCACCGGCAAACCTCCGAGGAGCAGGAACGACGATGGCATCCGATCCGGCAATCGCCCAGGTGACCATGACGCTGGCTGCCCTTGCCCGGACGACGAGTTCACCTACACCGGACGCCAGCGTCCGCACGCCCCGTTCCCGGGTGCCCCTTCGAGGGGCCCCGGGCCCCTTGCCGTCGAGCTCCCAGAGAAAGGTGAACAAGTTGAAGATGGCGGTAGACGATCTCTGCGGTCCTGAGAGCGCCCGGTTCCTTCAGGAGCACGTCCGGCAGCCGGCTCGAGGGCCCGAGCGTCTGCCGGACATGGCCTTGTCGCTGCCGCACAATGGACGTGAGCCCCAAGTCACCCACCTGGGGCTCACGCTATGCAGCGGGTGGCGGGAATCGAACCCGCGCTCTGAGCTTGGGAAGAGACGGCTCGCGGAAGCCCGCCGTGCGGACGGGATTGAGCATGCAAGACCGGCGTGACGAGTCGGGGCTCCCGCATCGCCATGCCGGGTCCTTCTCGGCCGGTGCCTCCTGGGCGCAGCTGTTGCTGAGGGGCGAGCGCCGGGCATCAGCTACCGCAGGCGCAACCCGCGACCGGCTCCGTGGCGACTGTCTTGCTCGCACAGCAGGCGTTGCTGCCGGTGCCTGCGGACGGATCGGTGCTCGTGCCGAGCGTCTCGGCGTCGGCCTTGACGACGTAGACCTCCCACGGCTCCTTGCCGGGGCCGTGCACCCACACCTTGTCCTGGAGGGCGTAGCAGCAGGAGGTGTCGTTCTCCTCGAATGTGGCGAGGCCGGCGTCCTTGAGGCGGGTCGTGGCGGCCGTCACCTGGTCGGTCGACTCGACCTCCACGCCGAGATGGTCGAGGCGGGTTTCCTGTCCCGGCTCACCCTCGATCAGCACGAGCTTGAGCGGCGGCTCGGTGATGGCGAAGTTGGCGTACCCCTCACGTCGCTTGGCCGGCTCGGCACCGAACAGCTTCGAGTAGAAGGTGACCGACGCTTCAAGGTCGCTGACGCGCAGGGCGAGCTGTGCACGTGACATGGCGAGACTCCGATCGGCTTGCATTGGTGTCCGTCGATTCAAGGTTGCATCCTGATTTGAGGAACGTCAATATAGAGATATGTCGAATCAAGAGCTCGTGGTGATCGAGCAGACCGGCGAAGCCGGTGAATGCTGCCCCGGCCTGCTTTCGGCCCCGCTCGACGAGGGCCAGGCCGTAGAACTGTCGAAGGTGTTCAAGGCCCTCGGCGATCCGGTGCGGCTCCGGCTGCTGTCGATGATCGCCTCGAAGGCCGGCGGCGAGGTGTGCGTCTGCGACCTCACTCCCGCGTTCGACCTGTCACAGCCGACGATCTCGCATCACCTCAAGCTGCTTCGACAGGCCGGCCTCATCGACTGCGAGCGGCGCGGGACGTGGGTCTATTACCGGCTGCTTCCCGAGATGACTGATCGCCTCGCGGGCATCCTCACGCGTCCCGCGGGCGGGCTGCTGCCCTCCCGTGTCGGGGCAGACGGTGTGAGCGCGTGAGTGCCGCACCCGAACAGGCGGTCGCGGGCCGGCTGTCCTTCCTCGACCGCTACCTCGCCGTGTGGATTCTCGCCGCGATGGCGCTCGGCCTCGGCCTCGGGCGCCTCGTGCCCGGCCTCGGGGACGCTCTCGCCAAGGTGACCGTCACCGGGGTGTCGCTGCCGATCGCGCTCGGCCTGCTCGTGATGATGTACCCGGTCCTCGCCAAGGTGCGCTACGACCGGCTCGACACCGTCACCCGCGACCGTCGGCTGCTGCTGCCATCCTTGCTGCTGAACTGGATCGTCGGCCCGGCGCTCATGTTCGCGCTGGCGTGGCTGTTCCTTCCCGACCTTCCCGAGTACCGCACCGGCCTGATCATCGTGGGGCTCGCCCGCTGTATCGCCATGGTCATCATCTGGAACGACCTCGCGGGAGGCGACCGCGAGGCCGCCGCCGTCCTGGTCGCTCTGAACTCGGTGTTCCAGGTGATCGCATTCTCGGCGCTCGGCTGGTTCTACCTGTCCGTGCTCCCCGGGTGGCTCGGCCTTGAGCCCGGCGGGACGGGGTCTCCCCTGCTCGAACGGAGCCGAGAGCTTGGGGAGGTGTCCGTAGCGGAGATCGCCCGCAGCGTGCTGATCTTCCTCGGCATCCCGCTCACCGCCGGCTACCTCACCCGCCGGATCGGAGAGAAGGTCAAGGGACGCGCCTGGTACGAGTCCGAACTGATCCCGCGCATCGGCCCGTTCGCGCTGTACGGCCTGCTCTTCACGATCGTCATCCTCTTCGCGCTGCAAGGCGACGCGATCACCTCGCAACCGCTCGGCGTCGCCCGCATCGCGCTGCCGCTGCTCGGGTACTTCGCCCTGATGTGGGCGGGCTCCATGGCACTCGGGCGCTCCGTCGGCCTCGACCACCCGCGCGCGACGACGCTCGCGTTCACGGCCGCCGGCAACAACTTCGAGCTGGCCATCGCGGTAGCCATCGCCACGTTCGGCGCCACCTCCGGACAGGCCCTCGCGGGCGTGGTCGGCCCGCTCATCGAAGTGCCGGTGCTGATCGGCCTCGTGTACGTCGCGCTCTACGCCCGCCGCTACTTCACCGCCCCCGCGCCCCTGACCGAGGAGGGCCCCGCGCATGCCTGACCCCGCTCTGCCCTCCGTGCTGTTCGTCTGCGTCCACAACGCGGGCCGCTCGCAGATGGCCGCCGCGTTCCTCACGCACCTCGCGGGCGACCGCGTAGAGGTGCGGTCCGCCGGCTCCTCCCCCGCGGACGCCGTGAACCCGGCCGTGGTCGCGGCGATGGCCGAGGTGGGCATCGATGTCTCGGCCGAGGTGCCCAAGGTGCTCACCGTCGAGGCCGTGCAGGCATCCGACGTCGTCATCACGATGGGCTGCGGCGACACCTGCCCCGTCCTCCCCGGTAAGCGGTACCTGGACTGGCAGCTGCCTGACCCCGCCGGGCAGGGCGTCGCGGCCGTACGGCCCCTCCGCGAGGACATCGAGCAGCGGATTCGCGGACTGCTCGACGAGATCGCCCCTGAGAAGCAGGCGTGACCACGTGCGGGACGGGACGACCTCGTACGGGCCCCCGCGGCACGGCGCATCAGAAGCCTTCGGGGGCGGATTCGGTGCGCACGCCTGAACCGGCCCGCACAACGATCGAGGCCCAGGTTGCTGACCTGGGCCTCGATTCCGGAGCGGGCGACGGGACTCGAACCCCCGCTCAGAGCTTGGTCATCAGGGGCTTTGGAGTGCCAGTACCTCTCCGGCGCGGCACCGGCACGGTTCGGGGCGGTCAGGCGGCCGGCAGCCGGTACTTCACCCGGGACCCGTTGAGGGGCGGGCAGGTGCGGTCGTGGACCCAGGCGGCGGCCGCCGCGACGGCGCCGGTCATCGCGACCGGCGCGACCAAGACGGTGGCGATGGCCTGGAAGTACGGGAACGCGTAAGCCCCGAGGAGGTTGATCGCGGTCCCCAGCAGGGTCGCTGCCAGGAGAATCAGGGGAAGGGCCTTGGCCAGGGCCCGCGTGGTCTTCTCGCGTGCGGGGTCGTGCCGGAGTTTCGCGGCCACGGCGCGCCGGATGAGGAAGAAGGCGGCGACCAGGCACACCGCCCAGCCCACCCACATCAACGGAGTGCCGGGATTGGGGTAGTGGTGCACCTCCCACACCGGCGGTCCATGCAACTGCGTGGTCATCGCTTCGCTGTCGCGGTCGAGGAGGCCACCCGGTGTTCCTGCCCACCAGAGGATGACGGCGACGACGGCGGGGAGGGCGGCGCCCCTGGCCGCCGCGGTGGCGGTCTCCTTCAGGTTCGGGCGGGTGGGCAGCAGACCGCGTTCGGCCGCCCAGGAGGTGGCCAGCGCGTCGACGTCGCCGCCGATGTAGTCGGTGACTGACCGGCCGTCGAAGGCGGCGGCGGTCAGGTCCGCCGCCAGCTCTTCGGCCATCTCATCGGTCGCGTCCTGTTCGATTCCGAGGCGGCGCCACGTCTCCATGACCTGGTGTATTGCGTCCTCGACCGTCAGCGTCATGATTCCTCCCGCGTGGGCTGGCTGATGATGGAGCCGATGCTTGTGGCGAATTCGTTCCAGTCGCGGCTCCACGACCGGAGCATCTGCATGCCCGCTTCGCTGGGCCTGTAGTAGGTACGGGCGGGACCGCCGTCCCCACTGCGGCGTTCGATCTCGACCAGCTCGCGTTTGCGCAGCCGCGCCAGCGCCGGGTAGATCGAGCCGTCCGCGACGTCGAGCCCCGCCTTCGCGAGCCGGACGGTCATCTCGTACCCGTACACCGGGGCCTCCGCCATCAAGGCCAGCAGGCACATATCCAGCACCCCTCGTAGCCACTGGGCGCGTGGGGTGGATGTCTCCTCCATGGCCAGTACCTTACACAGCACGAGTCATGCATTGCAAGCTAGTGCTGTGCAAGCTAGTGCCGTGCAAGGTAGTGCCGTATGCCGACCATCCTCCGACGGCGTTGCTGAGCCACCGGACCGACGAGGTGGACGCCGAGTTCAGCGCGTCGCCGGCCGACCGCCGGCGCCCCGAGCAGGTGCCGCGGCGTTCGACCGAGGGCCGACCCGACCGGGCGCGCGCTGGGCGAGGCGCTCGCGCACTGGAGTCCGCCGACGACCTGCTCGGCTCCATGCCGGAGCGCCACCCTGACAACGGGCGCGTGCCCACGCCGATGCTCGTCGGGCTGTCCGCCAGGGAGTTCCTGGCCGTCGTGGAGGGCTCCGTCGACGCGCTGCCCTCGGACCCGGCCGCCGCCCGGCCACGCCGGCTGTGTCAGCCACCACGAAACCGCCCCAGGGCAGGGGTAGAAGAAATCGGGCACGTTCGCAGCCCGTGGGGAGGGCGTGCGCACATCTCACCGGACACCCAGGGTTGTTGCCGATGCGCCCTCCTGCGGGCGCATCGATGCGCTGAAGGCGCGTCACCCCGAAAGCTCCCAGACAACAAACAAGGCCCAGGTCACCGACCTGGGCCTCAACTATGGAGCGGGTGACGGGAATCGAACCCGCGCTCTGAGCTTGGGAATCAGGGGCTTTCGGATGGCTAGTGCCACCCTGACCAGCGCGAACACCGCAGGTTAGATGGGTGTGCCCGGCTGGATTTCTTCCCGTTGTTGGCCACTGTTGACCCCCTGTCTGGCACGACAGTGGCACAGCGATGCACCTGTTCCGAAACGGGAGTGTTCCCGCAGGGGGAGACTCAGCGTGCGCCACAGGCTCTGTGGCTTACGGCACGCGGATTGCTTTGGCGAAGGCACTGCTGTTGAGGGTGGGGGATGTGGCTGCACCGAAGTCGCCTCCCTACTGGCCGAGGAGGCAGATGCTGACGGCATCGACCAGTGCGAGGCAGGCGGGCCCGATCCAGTCCCACGCTGATATCGACGATCGACACCCGTTGCATCTGACTCAGATCGCTCTTGGGGGGCTGTTTACCCTGATGGGATTGTGATCATCTGACTGTTAGTCGACGGGGGCGTGGTTTGTCGTGGGCGTGGTGCTGCCGGGGTGGGCGGATGAACTGCTCGACCTGATCGGTGTGTCGTGGCCGAATGTGGACGAGGACGACTACCGCGAGATGGCAAATGCCATGCGGGAGTTTGCCGATGACATCGATGAAGGCACGAACGAGGCTCACACCGCGATCCAGGGCCTAGTCGGTTCGGCGGGCGGTTCCACGGCCGTGGAAGCGCTGAACACCCACTGGGGCAAGATCAAAGGCAAGCACCTCCAGGGGCTGGCTGGTTGCGGCCGGGTGGCGGCGACGGCGATGGATGGCGTCGCCGTTCTCATCGAGGGTGCGAAGATCGGCGCGCTGGTACAGCTCGGCATCCTCGCCGCGGAGGTCATCGCCGCGCAGGCCGCGGCCCCTTTCACCCTCGGACTCTCCGAGGTTGGCGCGCTGGCCGCGACCCAGGCAACCCGCGTGATCGTCAAACGCCTCTTCAAGGAGGTCTGCCAGCAGGTCGCCGAACAGGTCATCAGCATAGCCCTGACCCCCGTCGAGGAAGCTCTCGGCGCCATGGTCGGTGACCTCGTAGTCCAGCTCGGAGCCAACGCTCTCGGCGTCCAGGACGGAGTCAACCTCGGCCAGACCGCCAAAGCCGGTAAGGGCGGCTTCAACCAGGGTGTCCAGAACACCAAGGATTCAGCTAAGTCGGCGGCCGACAACCCTATGGAGCTCCTCAGCGCCGGCGGCGGTCGAGGTGGTGGCGGCGGAAACCTCGGTGGAACCGGCAGCGCCGGCGGCAGTGGTGGGTTCAGCTTCGACAAGGACGAGCACGATCGGGTCGTGACGAGCCTGGAGAGCGCGGGCGGCACATTCCGCAATAAGGCCGGCGGCAAGATCGGGCGGGCCAGGAGCCACCACGGCCGTACTCGTGGCAAGGATGCCATCGCGGATGCCGCCAATGCCATGCTCGACAAGGTCATCGACGGCATCGAGGACGGCGTGAAGAAGACCGCCAAGCACCTCGACGACAACATGACCCGCGGCATCAAGCAAATGGCCAAGAATCACCAGGACAACGACAAGGGGCTGGCCGACCACTTCAAGGGCCTCAACAAGGACGGCAAGAAAGACCCCAAGTCCCCGGACGGTGGTGGTTCAGGCGCCGGTGGTGCAGGCAGCAACACGCTGCCGAACGCGAGAGGTTCGAACACCAGGCGGCCCTCGAAGAGTGAGGCTGCCAAGCAGGCGGACGCCGACGGTCCCCACGACAAGACCCGCAAGGACGAAATCAAGGAGACGGACGGCACCGACCCGGTCGACCTGGCAACCGGCAAGGTGTTCCTGTCCCAGACCGACATCGCACTTCCCGGTGCGCTGCCGCTGCTGTTCACCCGCAAATACGAGTCCTCTACTCGTATCGGTCGGCACATCGGCCCGTCCTGGTCGTCCACCGTCGACCAGCGCCTGGAGATCGATGCCGAGGAAGTCGTCCTCGTCACCGAGACCGGACTGCTGCTGCGCTACCCGATCCCGGAGACCGACGCGCGAGTCCTGCCGAAGCACGGCCCCCGCTGGCCGCTAACGCGCACGGTTCAGGGTGACTGGGCCATCCACGACCCGGAGACGGGGCAGACACGCTACTTCACCGACGCCCTGCACGCCCCTGGCATCGCCCTGCCCGACGAGATCACGGACCGCAACGGGCACCGGATCACCTTCGACTACGCGGATGCGACCGGCATCCCCTACGCGATCCGCCACAGCGCCGGCTACGAACTCAAGCTGACCAGCGACGAAGACGGGCGTCTGACTGCCCTCCACCTGGCGGGCGCGGGGGAGGACGGAGCGGACCAGCTGATCCGCTCCTACGGCCACGACGAGGCAGGAAACCTCACCACCGTCACCACTTCCACCGGCGCGGTGACCCGGTTCGAGTACGACACCGAACACCGCATGACTGCCTGGGTCGACTCCAACGACTCCCGCTACGAGTACACCTACGACTCCCGCCACCGCTGCACCACCCAGGCCGGAGCTGAAGGGCACATCTCCAACCGCTTCACTTACAGCGAGATCGACACCGAGACCGGGCACCGCGTCACCACACACACCAATGGCGAAGGCTTCCCAACCCGGTACCTCATCAATGACCGCCTTCAGGTCATCGCGATCACAGACCCGCTAGGGAACACCACGCGTACCACGTACGACACGCACGATCGCCCGCTGCAGATCACTGACCCGCTCGGAAACACCACACGCCTCACACACGACGAGGACGGCCACCTCGTCTCCATCGTCCGCCCGGACGGCTCCATCAGTGTCGCCACCTACACCGGCCTCGGCCTCCCAGCGGAGATCACGGGACCTGATGGCCTCACCCTCCGACAGGCGTATGACGCCAAAGGCAACCGGACCGCCGTCACCAATCCCACCGGCCACACCATCCGCTTCACTCACGACGAAAACGGCCACCTCACCTCGGCAACCGACGCACTGGGCAACATCACCCGGGTCCGGTGCGACGCGGCGGGCCTCCCGCTCACCGTCACCGATCCGCTCGGCGCCGTCACGACCTTCCACCGGGATCGCTTCGGTAACACCACCTCCGTAACCGACCCACTCGGCAACACCACCCACTACACCTGGACTGTCGAAGGACATCTCGCGACCCGCCTGAATCCTGACACTACGCAGGAATCCTGGGTCTACGACGGTGAGGGCAACTGCACTGCCCATACCGACCCTCTGGGCAAGGTCACTACGTTCGAATACGGTCACTTCGATCAGCTGAAGGCGCGCACTGAACCGGATGGTGCACGCCACGAGTTCGTGCACGACACCGAGCTCAAGCTCATGAAGGTCACCAACCCCCAGGGCCTGACCTGGCGATATGAGTACGACGAGGCCGGCCGTCTGATTTCCGAGACGGACTTCGACAACCGCACCCAGGACTACAGCCACGACGCCGCGGGTCGGCTGACCTCGCGCAGCACCGCACTCGGCCACGTGATCGGCTTCACCTATGACGCACTGGGGCGCAAGACCACCAAGGACGTCGATGGCGAACTCACCACCTATGCCTACGACGTCGCTGGGCGCCTCGCCCGGGTTGTCAGCCCAGACAGCGAACTCACCTACGCCTGGAATGAGCTCGGTCAGGTCGTTGCCGAGACGGTGAACGGCCGCACCACCGCCTTTACCTACGATGTCCGCGGGCGTCGAATATCGCGCACCAGTCCCACCGGTGCGGTGAGCACCTGGACCTATGACGCGGCAGGGCAGCGCACTGGACTCGACGTCGCCGGGCGCACCCTTGCCTTCACCCACGACGCACTAGGCCAAGAGCTCTCCCGCACCCTCGGCGACATCACCTTCGCCCACACCTACGACTCCGTCGGCCGACTCACCAGCCAGCATGTCGCCTCAGCCTCCGAAACAATCCAGCATCGCGCCTACACATACCGCGCGGACGGGTACCTCACCGGCATAGACGACCACCTCAACGGACCACGACGCTTCGAACTCGACTCTGCAGGCAGGGTCACCACAGTCTCCGCCCACAACTGGGCCGAGACGTATGCCTACGACACGGCAGGCAACCAGACCCATGCCACCTGGCCTGACCGCCACCCGAATCCCGAGGCCCGTGGTGAGCGCACCTACACCGCTACCCGACTCAACCGCGCGGGCGGTATTCGCTACGAATACGACGCAGCCGGCCGTACCACCCTTCGCCAAAAGACCCGCTTGTCCCGCAAGCCCGACACGTGGCGCTACACCTGGGATGCCGAAGACCGCCTGATCACCTGTATCACCCCCGAGGGCACAGCCTGGCGGTACACCTACGACCCCATCGGCCGACGCACCGCCAAACTACGTCTGACCGAAGACGGCCGGAACATCGCTGAGCAGGTGACATTCACGTGGGACGGCACCACCCTTTGCGAACAGACCACCCTCGTTCGCGGACAATCCGCACAAACGACTATCACGTGGGATCACCATGGCTTCACGCCCCTGACCCAGCGAGAACGCCGTACGCAAGCCCACGCTCCGCAACACGAGATCGACCAGCGCTTCTTCGCCATCGTCACTGATCTCGTCGGAACCCCAACCGAACTCCTTGACGAACAGGGCGCCATCGCCGCCCGCACCCGCGCCACCCTCTGGGGCACCACCAACTGGAACGCAGATGCCACCGCCCACACCCCCCTCCGGTTCCCCGGCCAGTACTTCGACCCCGAAACCGAGCTCCACTACAACTTCTTCCGTCACTACGATCCCGATACGGCGCGCTACACCACCCCCGACCCTCTCGGCCTGGCGCCTGCCCCTAACCCCATCGCATACGTCCGCAACCCGCATATCTGGGCTGACCCGATCGGGCTGGCGCCATACGATCGCTATCGTAGAGACTCCCGAGGGCCAGCTGATATTTTCAGAGATGGATTTGCGCCTCGCGGAAACAATATGAGCCTGGAGGAACACGTCTACGGCGTCGCTGGCGATTTCACGCCTCCTTCAGGGTACGTGTCCACCACAGAATCCCTTGATCATGCTCTGAGCCGCCAGCGTCGAAGTGGAGGTCACGTCTACCATGTGCAGGCGGGAGATGGCGGTATCGACGCAAATGCGGAACTCCCTGGGAATCCACATGCTGACGAGATGGAGTTTTCCTACCCTCGCGTCATCAATCCATCTGAGATTGTGGGAGCATGGGGGCCTTCAGGTGACTGGATACCCAATCCAAACTTCAAGGGAAGTCGATGACAGAGTCCGTCGCACTGACCGCGGCCGGCGAAGGTGGTAGTCGCGCCGAGGTCGTAATCCTACGGTTCACTACCACTGACCCTTATCAGTTGACCGCCATCAGAAAAGGTCATCCGGAGGTTACTTACTCGGGGAATCACCTGACGCATTGCCTGCGGAAATTTCGCAAGGACCTCGAATCCGAAGGGCTCCTATTGTGCTGCCAAGGTGCCCGAGTAGACGTTACATTGTCGGGAATGCAGGCTCAGATGGAGGGAGGGCGATTCCCTTATACCTTCGATGCGGCATCCGGCAGAGTAAACAAAGAGGTGGTTGATATCTTCGCGCCGGCCAAGTTGGAAGAGGTCGTCACCACGGCGGTGCAGCGCGCCGCAATTTTCGACTTCTACGGCATCGAAGATCGCGGTGAAGAAGCCTGACACCTTTCCCAGGCGGCTGAGTAAGCTCCGGTCCTTGCCCAAGGGGCGGTGAGGAGAAAACGGTGCACATTGAGGCCGAGGCCGAGAGAAGATCGATGCCCAGGAAGCGCTGAGCGCGTGATGAGTGGATCGGTGAGTTGTCCACGATCCGTTGCTGGCCCGTCAGGTGAGGACACAACGGTAAACGTCATGACCGCTGAGCGGGGCCGGGCCGACGAGATGTCGGCCCGGCCCCTGCCATAGCCACCTCTTGCGTCGGTCTTGATCTGGGCGGTCTTGGGGCAAGGCAACTTTTCCTGTATGCAGTGACTTCAGGGACGAACTGGCGGGTGGCAAGTTCTTCCGGACAGGGGCATATGGCGATCAAGATCGTGCCTGCGGCGGAGGCGTAAGCGGTGTCTCTACGGCGTGAGCACCTTGGCATCGTCACCACGATCGTGATGATCTGGGTCAGAGGGGCCCTCACTCTGGGCCGCTTACCTCAGAGTCGCGCGACAGTGGTCTCCTCAACGCGCAAGCTTGATGACAAGCACCGAGCGATGCAGAGCCCCGGTGTTGTCAGTGCCCGCGGATACGGTCCCCACCATCGCACACGCGAGCATGCTGTCTGGTCGTCGGCGCCGGGCCGCCAATGAGCCGGGTGCATCTTGCTGGTTGGTCAGCAGAGGCTCAACAACCGAGAGGCCTTCGAACTCGCTGGCCTTGAGCCAGACCAAGGACCTGCGTCGACACCGGCCGCCGTGGCGGCCGCGCGGCGCGGCGCGAACTGTACCGGTGCGGTGCGGTCAGGCACAGATGGTGCCCGGCCCGTGCCTGCGGGGCCTGGGCGGTGGCCGAGGAGGGCGGCGCATTTCCAGTCGAATAGAGGCGAGCGCCGGTGCTGAATATCTCATGCCGCAACTGCAGAAATGACTACGGGGGCGGTAGTTGTTTTTTGCCCTCTCGAAAGCGTCGGGATCATGTGCCGCGCACGGCCCGCCAGCGCGTGCTACCGTCGATCTCAGTTGCAGTTGTGGTTCCCAAGACTTCAAGCGTGCTCGCTGTCGTACATGGCGGAGCGCTTTCGTATTTCCGGTGTTTGTTTCCGGACGGGCAATCAACGCAGCGACACGGAGTCCGCGCGGTGTGGGCTCCCGGGCACTGCCCCGAAGGAGATATGACATGGCTACTGGCACCGTGAAGTGGTTCAACGCGGAAAAGGGTTTCGGCTTCATCGAGCAGGAGGGTGGCGGCGCCGACGTCTTCGCCCACTACTCGAACATCGCTGCCCAGGGCTTCCGCGAGCTGCAGGAAGGCCAGAAGGTGAACTTCGACGTCACGCAGGGCCAGAAGGGCCCGCAGGCCGAGAACATCGTTCCCGCCTGACGCTGATGCGTACACCGTAGCTGGGGCCCGCACCTTGGGTGCGGGCCCCAGCTCGTTGCTTTGCAGTGCTTCCCGTGTGCCCACAACGGCCGCCCACGCGGCGTGCGGGCAGCCAGTTCGACTTCCGGCCGCTATGACACGGTGGGCAATCCGCCCGAGTTCATGCTCCGGCAACTGTTTCGCTCTTCTTTTGCGGCGTTGCCGTTCCCGCTCGGGTGTGCAGGGTCGCCATATTTCCGTCCTGCTTCGTTTCATCTCAATTCATCGGTTCGTTCTTGCGGTTCTCTGTGTGCGGCTCATCGCCGCCGGGAATTCCTCGACGTACCGCATCGAGGAAGGTTCGCCTTGAACCGCACAGCTCGCACGAATGACCGCTACTCCCGCTCTGCCGGATCGTCCGGCTCAGGCCGCGGTGGTTACCGCTCCGGTGGGCCGAACCGCTCGGGCGCGGGCCGTTCCGGGGGCCCCGGACGGCGTCCCGCGACACTGCGGGGAGAGTTCGCCCTGCCCGTCACCCACACTCCCGCCCTGCCCCCGGCCGAAACTTTCGCCGAGCTGGACATGCCGGCGGCGCTGCTGGCGGCCCTCAGCGCGGAAGGCATGTCCGCCCCGTTCCCCATCCAGGCTGCCACGCTGCCGAACTCGCTGGCCGGACGCGATGTTCTCGGCCGCGGACGTACGGGATCGGGCAAGACGCTGGCCTTCGGTCTGGCCCTGCTGGCCCGTACCGCCGGACAGCGCGCCGACCCCCGCCAGCCGCTGGCCCTGGCCCTGGTCCCCACCCGGGAGCTGGCCCAGCAGGTCACCGACGCACTCACCCCCTACGCCCGATCGCTGAAGCTGCGGATGGCCACCGTCGTCGGCGGGATGTCGATCGGCCGCCAGTCCAGCGCACTGCGCGGCGGCGTCGAGGTGGTGGTCGCCACGCCGGGACGGCTCAAGGACCTCATCGAGCGCGGCGACTGCCGCCTCAACCAGGTCGCCGTCACCGTGCTGGATGAGGCCGACCAGATGGCCGACATGGGCTTCATGCCTCAGGTCACCGCCCTGCTCGACCAGGTCCGGCCCGAGGGGCAGCGCATGCTTTTCTCGGCCACCCTGGACCGCAACGTCGACCTCCTGGTCCGCCGCTACCTCACCGACCCGGTGGTCCACTCCGTCGATCCCTCGGCGGGTGCCGTGACCACGATGGAGCACCACGTGCTGCACGTCGACGGTGCCGACAAGCACGCCACCACCACCGAGATCGCGGCCCGCGAAGGCCGGTCGATCATGTTCCTGGACACCAAGCACGCGGTCGACAACCTCACCAAACACCTGCTGAACAGCGGCGTGCGCGCCGCGGCCCTGCACGGTGGCAAGTCCCAGCCCCAACGCACACGCACCCTGGCCCAGTTCAAGACCGGCCAGGTCACCGTCCTGGTGGCCACCAACGTCGCCGCCCGCGGCATCCACGTCGACAACCTCGACCTCGTCGTCAACGTCGACCCGCCGAGCGATCACAAGGACTACCTGCACCGCGGGGGACGCACTGCCCGCGCCGGGGAGTCCGGCAGCGTCGTCACCCTCGTCCTGCCCAACCAGCGCCGCAGCATGAAGCGCCTGATGGCGGACGCGGGCATCACCCCGCAGTCCACCCAGGTCCGCTCCGGCGAGGCCGAACTGAGCCGCATCACCGGCGCCCAGGCACCCTCCGGCATCCCGGTCACCATCGCCGCACCAGTCGTCGAACGCGCCAAGCGCAGCGGCTCTTCCTCGCGTGGCCGCCGCAGCCGCCCCGCCCAGGCCCGCCGTGCCGCCGGATCATCCCGGACCGCGACACCGATTCCGCGGCAGACCTCCTCGGCCCCGGCCGCCTGAGGCCGGTCCTGGACGATCACGCTCAAGGACGGGCACGCCCTGGGCATCGTCGTCCTCACCCGTTGATCCCTCTCCGACCGGGCCGGCGATCCGTTTCCGGCTTCTCTTCGACCTTGTAGAGGCACTATGCGCGTCGTCATCGCCCGCTTCCCCTTCGACCTGCTCAAGACCGAGGTGCAGGAGGCGATGAAGGGCGTCAAACCCGAACCTGTCACGGGTGAGTCCGTGCTCATCGGCCGCCGCCATTACCCCGTCAAGCAGGTCGGGGAGATCATCACCCGGCAGGACCGCCGTGACTTCTCCGCCGGTGAAGTGACCCGAGCCCTGAGCCGCCTCGGCTTCGTGTGCCGCCCGGCTGCCGCGCTCGTGCCACCGACCGGTCTCACACCACTGGAGAGGGCGTCGGCCTTGCCGGGGCACCCGGCCCGGGCCTGACCGGACCGCTGTGGGCAATGAACGGGGGGCGTGCGGACGGGGGCGCTGGTCGGCATCGCCTTCCGCGTCCTCTGGGCCGGAGCTCCCCCGCTGGCTGTACACCCCTGCTGCCTGGCCCTGGGCTGGGCACCGGTGTGTTACCTGCCTGACTTCCTGCACACCGGCGGAGCGGCCGTACTCACCCTGATCGGGCCGGCGGTCTCCTCCACAGCGTGGGCGCTGGGGTCTACGCCCTCCAGTGACCTGCCTGCTCACCTCGCTGGTTCCCCTTTCACGAGGTCTTCCACGTCCCGACTGCGGCAGGCTTCACCGCGCTCTGCATCGCCATCCCCCTCGCCGTCTGCCGACCACAGCGGGGGACGCCTCGACCGCGGTGCTCAGCCGGGTTGGCGTCAGGCTGCCGGCGAAGAACTCCGGCGACGATATCGGCGGAGCTCCTCTGCGTGGCTGCTGCGGGGTCAGCTGTGACGCCGGCCTGGCCGAGGCCGGCTGAACGTCCCCGAGGCCGGCTGAACGTCCCCGAGGCGGCGGCCGTGCGCGGGCGCGGGATCGGAGTTCAGCCGTCGGTCTTGAGGCGGGGCTCGGAGGGTGAAGCGCGCAATTCTTCGTTGATGCGCCGAGCTTCGTCGAGCTGGTCTTCGAGGATGATGATGCGGCAGGCGGCGTCGACGGGGGTCCCCTGATCGACGAGTTCGCGGGCGCGTGCGGCGATACGCAGCTGATAGCGGGAGTAGCGGCGGTGGCCACCCTCGGAACGCAAAGGCGTGATCAGCTTGGCCTCACCGAGGGCCCGCAGGAAGGTGGGGGTGGTGTCGAGCATTTCGGCGGCTCGCCCCATGGTGTAGGCGGGGTAGTCCTCGTCGTTGAGACGGTCGTGAGAGTTTTCTGCGGTCATTGGCACCTCTGATCGGGGAACGCGTCGTGGGGCCCTGGTGCCGAACACGCACCAGGGCCCCGAGGGATTAGAACACCATCTGCCGGCTTACTGCAGTGCCGGCCTTCTGTTTCCGCACCGTCGCCCGGGAGAGGGCGGGAAGTGCGGGGATCGCGGATGCGTGACCGGGGACCACCTTCCAATCTGGGGCCTGCGGTACCCGAGCGGCTCACTTCCTCGCCCGGGCGATCCTGATGGCGTCTGCCTCCTTCTCTTCCTTCTGCTTCTGCTTGCTCATGCGGATCCTGCGGTTCTGCTCGCGACCCCGGGGGCCGCCCGGCCCGGCAGCCAGTCGCGGGGCCCACCTGCATACCTTTCGGCCCCACGACTCCACTGCCGTGCCTCTTCTGAGACTGCATGCACGGCAGTTCGACCTCTACCGTGCCTTTCGATCTCTTGGCTACGACGAAGAGCCTAACGCCCCGAGGGGTGGATGTCTACTGCCGCCATGACAGATTTTCTCTGAAGGTGATGGCCGAGTTTCTCTCGTCCGCGTCTGATGGAAGCTGCACCAGGAAGTGCGTTGCCGGGTGTGGGGACGGAGGGGCGGGCACGCTGCCTGCCTCGGGAAGGGGCGCAGCAGATAACAGGCGGGGGTGCGCGCAGCCCGGACAGCATCCATCGAGTCGGCGAGCTGACCGCGCGTTCACTGGCAACCTCACCCCAGCACCGGATCCCGAGAGCGCGGACGCCTTGATCGGACCGGACTCCCAGGGCGGGTTGTTGCGACTCCGTGATTGCCGATGTGTCAGTGACTGGTGGAGGGCAGACGCCAAACGGACAGGGCGGGGGCGGATGGAGGGTTACCGCTCCCAGTACTTCGCCGCCGCCTGTGCGTACGCCACCCGGTGGTCGAGCCTGTCGTCCGGGACCCGGAACCGGCCGCGCGCGGACTCGGTCAGGGCCGCCCGGCCAAAGAGCTCACCCGGTGGCTTCCAGGCCGTCCGCAGTGGCGCGGCGATGGCGTCGCCAGGGGAGTCGGACAGCGCCAGGGCAACCAGGTACAGCAGGACGAACGGCAGCATCACCAGGCACAGGAGCAGTGACGGCACCGTCCCCTCCCGCCCACGCAGCACCGTTCCGTCGGGCAGGTGGATTTCGTACACGGGCCGCCACCGCTTCTTCTTCGGCGGCAGGCGCAGTTCGGCCAAGTGCTCGTGGTCCGGGGTGAGCACGGCGAGGCGACCACCGTCCTTCCGGACGACCACGGCGAGCGGCGAGCCACCGACACGGGCAGCGGCGAGGAAGAAGCGTGGTTTGCATCCCTCGGGAAGGGGGCGGCCGTCGGGGGCCCCACGGCGGACGTGGACGGGGGCGGAGCCCCGGGGGCGCAGTTCGTAGCGCTTGCCGTCGGGGTGGCGGGTGAAGGCGAGTGTCATGGAGTGTCTCGTCTCGTCAGTTCTGGGCGCCGCACAGTGTGCCCAGGGGAAACACGCCGACGCGGTGAAGAATGCGAGGGGGCCGACGAGCAGGCGGGCAGCCTGCGGCCGTCCGGGAGGAAGACCTCGCACGACGGCAGGCGGCTCCCCGCCGCTCGTGGAACTCGTCGAGGCGCGCGAGTTTTCGGTCGTGCGGGTCCTCGGCGGAAACAGCCGTCACAGTGGGGATCACCGTGCCTCCCGCCTAACCGAACACCGCGCGCACGCCACCGGCCGCCGGCGTCTCCGGGCGGTCCTCCGCCTGCTCCGCCGGGCGGACGACCAGAGACTCACCGATCTGCCGCAGGATACCCGTGTACCGCGGCAGGTCGGCGAAGCACGGTGTCGTGAGAGCGAGCACCACCAGCCAGCCTCGAACCGGAGAGGGGACGTACCACTCGACGTGGGCGAACTCCAGTGCCGGAAGGATGGCCTCGCCCTCCGTCTCGGCGCGGGTCAGCCTGTGGGCGGCCACTCTGCTGCAGGTCTTTTCGCTCGTACGACCTGGGAAGTCGGAAGGCCGGGACGCCGTTTGCCGTCCCGGCCTCAGAGCCGGCTTTCAGCGCAGACCGTACGCGTGGTGGTAAGGCGCTTCGGCGTCGGTGGCCCGGAGGAAGTGAGGCTGCTTCTTGGGCCTGCCGCCGCCCGTACGGCAAGCGACCCCAACCGGGGCGCCACAGTTGGGGCACTCCCAGTCAAGGGCTTCCGCCAGTCCCTGTGCCTTGATCTCGTCGAGCACCGCCCTGCGCTGCTTCCACCAGGCTTCCCTCTCGGGCCCTGTTGCCGGTGGCTCCGAGTTTTGTAGCTGACGGAACGCTCGCTGGCGCTCGGGATCGGCGAGGGGGCCCGACAGGGGTTTGGTGACGACGGCGGCCTGGGCTTCCTTCTCACCCGCCTCAAGTTCCGACTCCAAGGCGTCGACCCGCTGACGCAAGTGGTGCTCGAAGTCAGCCAGCGTCGCCTCAGGATGCGTTCCGGAGAAGTTCAAGGTCTCCAGGTGGAAAGCGCGCAGAATGCCGAGCGTGTGCTGCGCTCTGTGGTTGGTGAACTCGCGCATCGTGGTACCGGTGGTCCTCTCGTTTGGCGGCCGGGTGGGTGAAGGCTCAGAGGTACCGGCCGAAGGCCGTCTCCAAGCGCTCGACGGCATCGTCGTGGGCACTCAAATGCGGCTGCATAACCCACAGGTCCTCACGGAAGGGCTCGAACCCCAAGGACTGCCAGGTGCGTTGGGTGCTCGCCTTCTCCCGTGCCTCCCGTGTCCTGTCCTCCCGTTCGTCGACAGGGATGTCGATCGGGTATGGATGTGTCGCCACGAGCGCCGCCCGGCCGGCCACCCAGCGGAGCATGCGGCCGATCAACAGCCGGCCGATGCCACCCAGGTCACGCCAGGCCGGCGCGATCCGTGCCCGGTCGATGATGACGATGTGAGTGCCGCTCACCAGGCAGTCCTCCAGGTCGCCATGGAGGCCGAGTTCGCCGGACTTGTCGAAGAGGGGGGGCGAAGTGCTCGTAGTCGGTGTCGCGCGATTCCAGCGACGCGTAGACGTGGCCGATGCACCGCAGGTCCAGTGTGAGCCCGGACATGGACAGGATCGTCAACTCCTGACGCTGGTCCTGCGAGGTCTGGGCTAGCGATATACCCGGGCCGAGGAGGCGGGATCCCGCTTTCCATGGGGCGTTTCCTGGTATCGGCGGCGCTCCTACGGGCAATGGCGAGAGTCTTGCGCCTTTCCCGCATCAATGGGTGTGCCGGGGAGCTGGCGAGTGGCTCGGATCACAGGCCATGCGACCCCCTCCGTCGGTCTCGGGTGTCGGCCGAGCTGGTACAAGGTGGTGCGCCGTGCGTCGTGTGCCTTCTGGGCTGGGCATTTTCGCGAGCGAGAGAGGGCACGTGGAGGGCACGGCGGGTCGTGGGGGCTAGGCAACAAACAAGGCCCAGGTCGCCGACCTGGGCCTCAACTATGGAGCGGGTGACGGGAATCGAACCCGCGCTCTGAGCTTGGGAATCAGGGGGCTTCTGTGCACCCACGCCCTTGCTGACCAGGTAAAAAGGACGCTGCTCCGGCTGGTGAGGACGAAGAAGTTTCCCTTTGCTGACCGTGGTTTACCGCTCGAACTGGCACGACACTGGCACGACGGTCGGAGTGGCTGCGGCAGGGGGCGTTTTCGTGGTCGTCGGGTTGCCGGGGTGCGTGGGGAGTGTGGCTCGGTCGTGCGCGGATTGCTTGTGTGAAGTGATGCTCCTAGGTGGGTGCAAGCGAGGTGGGCGCGGCTGCGATGCGCCCGCATCCGCGTCGAATCACCTCGGTTCGCAGCTGCTTCGTACTTCGGTGAGAAGTGCGTTCAGAGTCTTGGTGGCGTTGGGGACCAGTCGTGCTACTGCCCTGTCGATTACGTCTGGCCGGGAGAAGAAACGTGCGGCCACCGTCGGGACCGCTCGAACGGCCACGATCTCAGCGATGGCCGTCTGCTGGCCGGTGGAGAGTGAGGGGGTCGGCCGGGGATGCACAGGGTCACCAGGGCGGCCAGCACGGCACCGGCTCCTCCGAGAACGAAGCCGGTGCGGAAGCCCGCCTGGCTCGGAACGGTGACCGACCCCATGCGGGTGGTCATGTGGGCCAGCACGACACCGACCACGGCGCTGGAGGCCGAGGTGCCGATGGAGCGCATCAGGCTGTTGAGCCCGTTTGCCGCCGCCGTTTCGTCCACCGGGACCGCACCCATGATCAGCATGGGCACGGCCGCATAAGCCAGGCCGATGCCGGCGCTGACGACGCTGGAGACGACCAGGACACCCCACAGATGACCCATCAGCGGCAGCGCGAGGGCGTAGCCCGCCGCGATGACCAGGGTGCCCAGCAGCAGCGACGTCTTCGGCCCGCGCGCCGCCGAAAGCTTGGCCGCGTATGGCGAGACCGCCATCATGACCAGACCGGAGGGGGCCATCCACAGGCCGGCGGCCATCATGGACTGGCCGAGCCCGTAGCCGGTCTCCTTGGGGAGGGCGAGCAGTTGGGGCGCGATCAGCGACATGGCGTACATGGAGAAACCGACGGCGACCGAGGCCAGATTGGTCATCAGCACCTGCCGCCGCACAGTGGTCCGCAGGTCGACCAGCGGGGCCGACGTACGAAGTTCCCACCAGCCCCAGGCGAGGAGCACCACGATCGCGGCCGCGAACAGGCCGAGCGTGGTAGGGCTGCTCCATCCCCAGTCGGCTCCCTTGGACACCGGCAACAGCAGGCAGACCAGGCCCGTGCCCACTCCCAGTGCCCCTACCAGGTCGAAACCTCCGGCTGCGGTGGCCGGTGTGCCGGGAACGAGGAACAGCACGAGGAGCGCCATGACTATGCCCAACCCTGCTGCGCCCCAGAACAGCACATGCCAGTCGGCGTGCTGCGCGATGAGTGCCGCGGCAGGCAGGCCGAGTGCGGCGCCGACGCCGAGGGAGGAACTCATCAACCCCAAAGCGCCACCCAGCCGTTCCGGCGGAACGACGTCGCGCATCAGGCTGATGCCCAGCGGGACCACGCTCATGCCCATGCCTTGCAGGGCTCGGCCCACCACCATGGCTGTGAGTGAGTCCGTCAGGGCGCAGCTCACGGAGCCGAGCACCAGCAGGGCGATGCTGACGAGCAGCAGACGCCGCTTGCCGTAGAGGTCGCCGAGGCGGCCGATGACCGGGGTGGCCACCGCGCCCGCGAGCAGGGTCGCCGTGATGGTCCAGGAGGCGTTGCCGGCAGTGGTGTGCAGGAGGCGGGGAAGGTCGGGGAGGAGTGGCACGACCAGGGTCTGCATCAGCGAGACCGTGATCCCGGCCGCGGCGAGCACGCCGATGACGGGGCTGCTGCGGGTGGTTGATGTGGTCGAGCGGTGTTTGCTCACGGGGCGGACTCCTACGGTGCGCCGAACGGCAGACGAGCGGGGAACAAGTGGCGGGCGACATGGTGGGCCGGGGATATCAGGGGCGGCCGATGGTTCACCTGCACCTCGGACAGAGGTGACAGCTGCGGCTGACGGCACACCGGTGCTCGGCCGGTCAGCCGGCGTCGGCAGCGACGGCACCGTCTCGGCCGACTGGCCGAGACGGTGCTTCTCTCAGGTCACCAGGTCACCGGCAGTTCGAACACGCCGTTGATGTTCGCCCATGACTTGAACGGGACGTCTTCGACAGGGATGGCCAGTCGCAGTGTGGGGATGCGGCGCAGCAGAGTTTCGAAGATCACGTGTAGTTCCATGCGGGCGAGCGGCTGGCCCATGCACTGGTGCACTCCGTAGCCGAAGGCCATGTGGTCGCGGGCTTGGCGGTGGATGTCGAAGCGGTCCGCATCGGGGTAGTGGGTGTCGTCGCGGTTGGCGGCGAAGTTGAGGGGGATGATTCCTTCTCCTGCGGGGATGACCACGCCACCGACTTCGAGGTCCTCGGTCGCCACGCGTGTCACCACCAGGTGGACGATGGTGAGGTAGCGCAGCAGTTCTTCTATGGCGTTGGGGATGAGTGCGGGGTTCTGCTGCAGTTCGGCGAGCTGGGCAGGGTGTTGCAGCAGGGTCAGGGTTCCCAGGGCGGTCATGCTGGCGGTGGTGTCGTGGCCCGCGACGGTCAGCACCAGGGCGATGTTGGCCACCTGCTCAGGCGGGATGACGCCCTCCCGGGCTGCCTTGACCAGCTGCCCGAGGATGTCGTTGCCGGGGTCCTCGGCGGCTTCCCGCGCGGCGCCCAGCCGGGACACGTACGCGTGGAGTTCCGCGTGCGCGTTCCGGGCCTGGTCCATGACGGTGGGGTCGGAGCCGTCGCCCCGGTGTCCCAGCTGCTCGGCGATCTTGTTGAAGAACGCCTGGTCCTCCACCGGTACGCCCAGGATCCAGCTCAGTACGGTGGAGGGCACCGGCAGCGCCAGCGCTTGGACCAGGTCGATGGGGCGGTGCGGGTTGGTGAGCATCGCATCGATGGCGTCGTCGACCAGCGCCTGGACCGCGGGGCGCATTGCCTCCACTCGCTTGACCTGGAAGTTCTTCGACAGCAGGCGGCGGTAGAGGGTGTGTTCCGGCGGGTCCATCCGCAGGAAGGAGCGGGTGTTGTCGGGCGCCGATTCCTCATGGCTGGAGAAGATCAGGGGGAATCCCGGGTGGCGAATGTCGGCGCTGACCCTCGGGTCGGCCAGTACGGCGCGGACATCGTCGTAACGGGTGACCAGCCAGGCCGGTTCGCCGGCCCTGGTGGTCACCCTGGTGACCGGGCGCTCCTCACGGAGCCAGGCGTAGATCTCCGGCGGGTCGAAGGGGAGGCGCGGCCAGGGGAAGGACGTGGCAAGGGTGACTTGCGCGGTTTCCGGGTTCATCTCACGCACCTGTCTCATATCGCTCGAACGAAGGGGTTTCCAGCAGTTGCTGCCGATACCGGCGGAGGTGTTTGGGGCTGTTCCAGCCGAGCACCGCGACGGGACGGCCGGCCGCGTGGAAGAGGGCCACGAACGCCCCTTCGGCGGGGTCGCCCTCGACGACGGTCATCTCTGCGCCGGCCGGGATCAGGCCGTACACCTGGATCTTGGCCTCGTACTGGTCCGTCCAGAAGTACGGGAGCGGGTCGTACGCGTCCACGTTGCCGTGGAGTAGGTTGCGAGCCGCCGCCATGCCCTGTTCGGTGGCGTTCATCCGGTGCTCCAGGCGCATCCGCCGCCCGTAGCGGGCGCTGGGCCACGAGGACACGTCCCCGGCGGCGAAGACGCCCGGGGCCGCCTGGCAGTACGCGTCGCACGCGACCCCGTCCATCAGTGGCACGGCGGAGGAACGCAGCCACTCCACCTGCGGCGTGGCACCGATGGCGACCAGCACACAGTCGGCGTCCAGCACGTCGCCGTCGCTGGTTCGTACGCCCGTCACCCGTCCGCCGTTGCTGACCAGGCCGGTGACGCCTCGTCCGGTGTGGAGCCGCACACCGTGTGCGCGGTGCAGCTCGGCGACCAACGCGCCTGTCTGTCTGCCGAGCTGGCGTTCCATGGGTGTCGGTTGCGGGTCCACGACGCTGACGTCGAGGCCAAGGTCGCGGATGACGGCCGCGGCCTCAAGGCCCAGGAAGCCGGCGCCGATCACGACCGCGCGCGGTTCCTGCCGCAGATGGTCACGGAGCGCGGCAGCATCGTGTTCACCGCGCAGGACGTGGACACCGTCCAGGCCGTCTGCGAACGGCAGCCGACGCGGCGCGACCCCCGTCGCGATGAGCAGGCCGTCGAAGGCCAGTTGCCCACCCTGGTCGAGGTGGAGTCTGCGCCCTGGCAGGTCGAGTCCGGTCGCGCGGCACCCGGTGCGCAGTTCGACGTCCAGCCCGGCGTAGTGATCCGCGGTGCGTAGCAGCGTCTGAGGGAAGTCCCATGTACCGGCGAGGACTTGTTTGGACAACGGTGGACGGTCATAGGGCGGACTCGGCTCATCGCCCAGGAGAGTCAGCCGCCCGGTGAACCCTTCTCGGCGCAGGGTTTCGACGCCGGTGAGCCCTGCGGCTCCCGCGCCGACGACAGCGATGTGTTGCAGGTGTTCGGGCGGAGGCACGGCGGGGGTGTTCACCTCACGCCTCGGCCATGATCGCGGCTGCCGGGCAGAGCTGAATCGACTCCTGCGCCGCGCCCCGTTCGGCTTCGTCGGGCTGTTCCTTCAACAGGACCACGACGCCGTCGTCATCCTGGTCGAACAGGGTGGGGGCGACCAGGACGCACTGCCCGGACGCAACACAGCGCTCCGCTTCTATTCGTACTCGCATCAAGAGCCTCCTTCGGCCGGCGCCGCGCGGCCGCGCGGCGCCGATGGGTCGGTAAGGGATCGGTCGAACAGCTGATGTGGCGGGATCTGCGGTGCGAGGTGTCGGTCCCCCGAGGGTGGTGCCAGCGCCGCGCCATGCCGGGTCGCCTGAGGGGTATGCCAGGCGGTGAGTCGTGCCCAGCAATTTCAGACGGTCAGCGTCCGTTATTGATGGTGCGACGCTATGGCTCTGGCCTTCAGGCTGTCAAGTGAGGGAAGGGCAGGCCCGTATGCAGGACGCACAACGCCCCCTCGCATCCGTGCACCCGACCACGGAGCGCACAGGAGGGCTCTTCCTGCCCGGTGCCACCTCGCCTGCGCAATCCTTGCTTTCAACACCGGTTGTTGGGACGACGCCCGCACGGAAATCGAGGCCGACCTCGATCCCGGCGAACACTTCGCCATGAGCCGAGCGCTGCGCGCGCTCGCCGCGCTCATTGCGCTGCACCGCGGTCGGCAGTCCATCGCCGCGGCCCACTTCGACGCCCTGGCAGCGGCAACCGACGTCGGAACGGTCGCCTGGTTCTACGAGTACCTGCCCCTGCGCGCCCACGCTTTCGCCGACGAGGCCCAAGGCGATCCCGAGAGCGCCTACGTCCGGCTCGCAGCTGCCTTCGACCACGGAGTCGGAAACCTGCCCAGCCAACTGATCCTCGGCTTCCTGGCCCCGACCTCGTCCGACTCGCCCTGGTCAACGGCGACACCAGCAGTGCGCAGCGCTACGCACACGCCGCGCCCGCCCGCGCCGGACACCGCGGCGCGCCTTACCACCTCGGCGATGACCTCCGATGCCAGGGACTCCTGGCAAAGGACCCGGACCTGCTTCTGGAAGCGGCCCACTGCTACCCAGGCCTTTGAGCGAGGCGCATGCCTACACCGACGCGGCCGAGCTGACGGCCCTGCGTGACCAACCAGCCGAGGCCCGCACTCTGCTTGACCAAGCACTGACGATCTACCGAAGCCTGAACGCGCGCCGGGACGCGGACCCTGCCATGTCCCGCCTGCGTGCCCTCGGTGTTCATCGCGGCGTACGCCGACCGCACACCAGCACCCGCTACGGTTGGGAGGCGCTCACCACCACCGAACGCATCGTGGCGGATTACGGCCATGGGCTCCCACCGCTGTGGAGACCCTCCCCGCTGCTGCACCCAGGACATCGGTCGCGGCCGAGCCCCGGCCAGGGCGGTCTCGTCCACCGGCGAGAACGGGACCGGCGAGGTCCCCGCCGAGGAGCCCCCCGCCCGCCACCCGCACCAACGCCGTCCTGACATGGCAGACTCGTCGTCGTGCCTCACGACACCCCCAGCAGAAAAGGGCCCGGCCGCCCTGCCGATCCCGACATCGAGCCGCGGATTCTGGCCGCCACACTCGACGTCTACCGAGAGGTCGGCTGGTCCGGGCTGACCCTGGACCTGGTGGCACGACGGGCCGGCGTCGGTAAGGCGGCGCTGTACCGACGCTGGGACAGCAAAGAGAAGCTGATCGTCAGCGCACTTGCCTCGCAGCGTTTCACCGACGAATTCCCCGACACCGGTTCACTGCGCGGTGACCTCATCGCCACCACCCGCGTTCTGCGCCAGTCGTTCTTCGGCCCATCCGGCCTGGTGCGACTCCGCGCAGCAGTCGAAGCCAAGATCTACCCCCAGCTGTTCGGACAGGCCGTGGCCGAGCTGAGACACCTGCACAGCAAGACAGTTGCCGAGGTCCTTCGCCGCGCTGTCCAGCGCGGCGAAGTCGCCGACGACGCCACCACGCCGCTCATCCTGGAAACCTTGATCAGCACCCTGATACAACGCTTTCTGGTCACGCCCGTCGACGAACAGGCTGACTTCGAAACAGCCTACGATGACAACGCCACACGACTCGTGGACTTCGTCCTCGCCGGCGCCGCCTACCACCCGCCCAGAACAGCTACCGAAGACATGTAGCCGCTGCGCCGGACGCGCACCTCTCTCAATCGGGCCGCTTCCTCATACGCGCCAGCACGACCGCTTGGACCACCTGCGACGGCCGAGGGACGAGATCGGCTGCGACTCCGGGAGAACAGCTCTACGCGCTGATGGTGCTCGCCGCGTGACCTCTGAGGTGTCGTGTGCTACCTCTCTGTCCGCCCTGTAGAAGGGCGTTGGGGCGGGCCGAGGGCGTGCCCACTCCGAAGGGGTCTGGGCAACGCTGAAGCCCCAGTTCGCCGACCTGGGGCTTCCATATGGAGCGGGTGACGGGAATCGAACCCGCGCTCTGAGCTTGGGAAGCTCATGTTCTACCATTAAACTACACCCGCGTAATCCCGCCTCTGAGCGAGAGCGGAACATCGTCGCACACTCTACCCCATCGCCGCCCCGCGGCGCATTTGGCATGCCCGGAGGGTGTGTGCGGGGGTGCCGTGGCGGTGTTCGCGGCTTGTGGTGGGTGGGGTGCGGGGGTGTGTTCGGGGGTGGGATGTGGGTGCGGGGGGCGGGAGTTGGGGCGTACGGTTGGGCGGCGGAGTGCCGCGTGTGAGGGCGCCCAGTTCATCCCCTAATGTGGCTTTTGTTGTCCACGCAGTTGGGAGAGGACTTGATGGAGCGCACCGTCGTACGTTGTGCCGAGGGCCACGTGTTCAGCACCGCTTCGTTCCCGATGCAGACCACCGACCGGCTCGGTCCCGGACGGCTGTTGCGCTGCCCGCGCTGCGCTCGACTGCGGCACTCGGTGCCGGTCGAGCACGCCAAGCGGTAGCGAGCAGGAGAAGTGCGAGAGTCGTCACGACGGGCGCAGGGGTGAGCCAGGAGGCTCGCGGCGCTCGGTGAGGACAGCGGCCGTGCCGTGTGAGAGAGGCAGTGGCCGGAGGCAGGCAGAGGTAGGCAGAGGAGTGGACGAGGGCCCGGTCTCCCAGGTGGGGGCCGGGCCCCTCGTCGTGCGAGGGGGGCCGGGCGGGCGCGTATCCTCGTCTCGTGCTTCTCTCAGACAAGGACATCCGGGCCGAGATCGATGCTGGTCGGGTGCGCATCGACCCCTACGAAGAGTCGATGGTGCAGCCGTCCAGCATCGACGTGCGGCTCGACCGCTTTTTCCGGGTGTTCGAGAATCACCGGTACCCGCACATCGACCCTGCCGTCGAGCAGCCCGACCTGACGCGTGAGGTCGTGCCGGAGGGCGATGAGGCCTTCATCCTGCACCCCGGTGAGTTCGTACTGGCCTCGACGTACGAGGTCATCACGCTGCCCGACGATCTGGCGTCCCGGCTGGAGGGGAAGAGCTCGCTGGGGCGGCTGGGGCTGCTGACGCATTCCACCGCCGGATTCATCGACCCCGGGTTCAGCGGGCATGTGACGCTGGAGCTGAGCAATGTCGCCACGCTGCCGATCAAGCTGTGGCCGGGCATGAAGATCGGGCAGCTGTGCATGTTCCGGCTGACCTCGCCGACCGAGCACCCGTACGGGAGCGAGCGGTACGGCTCCCGCTACCAGGGGCAGCGTGGACCGACGCCGTCCCGTTCGTTCAAGAACTTCCACCGCACGCAGGTATGACACAGCCGCGTCGGGGTGGGCGGCGCGCTCTGCAGGGCGGGCGCGTGGCAGAGGGTGTGGACACACGAGGTCTGAGAGAGATACGTGAGTGACGTGCGGGAGAACCTGACGTACGAGCGGTTCGGCGGGGCGATCCGTGAGCTGGCGCAGACGATCGCCGATGACGGGTACGAGCCCGATGTCGTGCTGTCGATCGCCCGCGGCGGCGTCTTCGTCGCCGGCGGTCTGGCGTACGCGCTGGACTGCAAGAACATCCACCTGGTGAATGTGGAGTTCTACACCGGGGTGGGGACCACCCTGGAGATGCCGGTCATGCTGGCGCCGGTGCCGAACGCGATCGACTTCTCGGACAAGAAGGTGCTGATCGCGGACGATGTCGCGGACACCGGCAAGACGCTGAAGCTGGTCCATGACTTCTGCCAGGGGACGGTGGCGGAGGTCCGCAGCGCGGTGATCTACGAGAAGTCGCAGTCGCTGGTGAAGTGCGAGTACGTGTGGAAGCGCACGGACGAGTGGATCAACTTCCCGTGGAGCGTCGAGCCCCCGGTGGTGCGGCGCGCGGGGCAGGTTCTCGACGCCTGAGGCGAACCTGGCCGGCCGATCGCCGCTCCCTGTAAGGGAGTTGGCGGTCGGCCGGTTTTTTTGTTGCGTCGCCTCCGGCCACTCGCGTCCCGGGTGCTCCACCCCTGCTTCGTGGTGGTGGCATGACGTGTTCCGTCCCCGGGGTCAGAGCAGCCAGGCCAGGTAGGCGGAGAGGGCTGTTCCGGCGACGGACGCCAGTGCCAGGCGCTTGGCGAACCAGGCGAGCCGGGTGCCCCGTACCGCCGTGAAGAGGTCCTGACCCATCGTGCCTCTGCGGGGAAGGACGCCGCTCGCCGTTACGGGCAGCGCTGCCGAGCCGATCAGCAGGCCCAGGAAGGTGAAGGCGAGGTGGCTCCAGGCCGAGCTCATGCCCGTGACGACGTAGCCGGCGGCGCCCTTGCGGACCTGGAGCGTGTCGCCGGGGTCGGCCTCCTGGGTGTTCACTCGGGCCCGCGGGGCGGTCGACGGGCCCGCACCGCCGCCGGCCCCGACCGGGTGGAAGGTGCCGTAGCAGTGGCGCATGCCTCCTCCTCCGCCACCACCGCTGTGGCACTCGCTGACGGTCAGCTTGCCGCCGGTGCCCAGGAGGCCGCCGGCGACGGCGGCCTGGAGCAGGGTCACGCCACAGATGCCGAGGGCCACCAGGAGGCCGATGATGCCGACGGCGCGGCCTGCTGCGGTGGGCCCAGGGGCGCTCATTGGAGGCATGGACAGACCCTATGGCAGCGCTCGGTGCACAGCTGCCGGCGGTGCGGTGCACGGGAGGTGCTCGGCTCCTGAGGTGGCCCGGCCGGCCGATCGCCGCTCTCGGTAAGGGAGTTGGCGGTCGGTCGGCTTTTTGTTGTGCCGCTTTCGGCCAATCCCGTTCCGGGTGTTCCACCCCCGCCCCCCGCCGACTAGAACCCGCGGTAACAGCGGTAACAGGAGACCGGAGGGGAGGCCTCATGGGGCGTGCGAGACGTGGGCGGTGGGTGTTAGGTGGGCGGAGTACGGGAGACGGGTCACGTGCGGGGCGCGGGCACCGGCTGAGGGCCGTTGTGGCGACCTCGGCCGCGGCGCTGACCGTGGTGGGGACCGTGGCGGTGGGTGGGGCGAGTGCCGACACCAAGGGCGGCACGGCTGCTGCGGCCGCCAGGAGCGTCACGCCGCTGGCGCCCGAGCTGGAGAAGGTCCGGGCGCGGGAGGCGGAGCGGCTCTACGGGGATCCGGCCGAGCGGCCGCTCGGGGAGCGCAAGACCTCGGTGATCTCGCTGGGGGACAGCGAGATCTCGGGGGAGGGCGTCGGGACGTACGAGCCGGGGACGGACGGGCCGGACAACTGGTGTCACCGGTCACCGGACTCGGCGATCCACCGGACCGGGATCGGGGCGGAGGTGACGTACAACGCCGCCTGCTCGGGCGCGGGAACCGGCAACATCGTGCTCGGCGGCAGCAAGCAGTACGCCGATGAGCTGGTGCAGAGCGACAGTCTCGCGATCGCCGCCCGTAACACCCGGCTGAAGATGGTGCTCCTGGTGGCGGGCGCCAATGACGACCTCCAGTTCGGGCCGGTGATGACCGACTGTGTCACCCGCTGGTTCCTGCTCCAGGGCACCTGTGAGCCGAAGTACCAGCCGGGCTGGCAGGCGCGGGTCGACGGGCTGGTGCCGAAGGTCGAGCGGACGGTCGGCGATCTGCGGACCGTGATGCGGGAGGCGGGGTACGCGGACGGCGACTACCGGCTCGTGGTGATGTCGTATCCGAGTCCGATCGGGCCGGACGTGGAGGACAACCCGCGGTATCCGGGGAAGCTGCCGGGCGGCTGCACGGGATACACCTCGGACGCGGGCTGGGGGCGCAATGCGGCGGTACCGGCGTTCGAGAAGGGCGTGCGGAAGGCCGCGCGGGACGCGGGGGCGACCTACCTCGACGCCTCACGGCTGTTCCACGGGCACGAGGTGTGCATGGAGGACACCTGGGCCCGCGGGCTGTATGTGAACCTCTCCAACCCCTTCCCGCCGAACTCGAATTCGGTGCGGCAGTCCTTCCATCCGAATGCCCGCGGGCACGGCGCGTTCGCGTCCTGTCTGACCCAGCTGTACGCGTCGGGGCTGCGCGAGGCGTCCTGCGCCGATCCGGCGAGCACCGGGCGGCCGAAGCTGTACCCGGGTGCCTGGGACGACGCCTACCGGCCGCTGAAGAACGCCGGGACGGGCACCTGTGTGGACGCGACCGGGGCCGCCAGCCGTAACGGCACGGTGGTCGGCGGCTGGGACTGTCATGGCCGGCGCAACCAGGGCTGGTGGTACGACACGGAGCAGCGGTCGCTGCATGTGGAGCTGACCCAGGACCGGTGTCTGGACGTGCCGGGCGCGCGCTACGCGGCCGGCACCGGGCTGGTGCTGTGGAACTGCTCCGCCGCGGCCAACCAGCAGTTCGTACGGGCCGACGGCGGCACGATCCGGCCGGCCGCCGCGCCGTCGCTGTGCCTGACGCTGGCCGGCGCGAAGGAGCCGCTGCGGTTGCAGGGGTGTGACGGGTCGGCGGGGCAGCGGTTCGCCTGAGGGCGCGCAGGGCGTGAGCCCGCCATACGGGCAAGGGGCCCGCTCCGGAGCCGAGTGCTCCGGGGCGGGCCCCTTGCCGTGGCCGGTGTGGCGCTACAGCGTGCCGAGCTTCACCAGGGCGAGCAGTGCGACCAGCTGGATCGCGGAGGCGCCGAGCGCCTTGGGCCACGGCAGGTCGTGCGACTTGCTGACCATGGAGGTGAGCAGATAGCCGGTGGCGAGCCAGGTCAGCCAGCCCAGGACCTGGACCAGGGTGCTGTCGCCGCCGAGGAACATCCCGAAGAGCAGCCGGGGCGCGTCCGGGATCGTCATGATCAGCATGGTCAGGCCGATGGTCGGCTGCCAGGCGCCGTCACCGCCGAGCTGGCGGGCCATGGTGTGGGTCACCGCACCCAGGATCAGGCTGCCGACGACGAACATCGACGCCGTGAGCCCCACCCACGGGATGATGTTGGAGAGGGTGCCGTTCAGCACGTCCTCGCGGGCCTTGTCGAAGCCGAAGACCGCGAGCAGGCCGTAGATGAAGGTGACGATCAGCGCCGGGCCCCACACGGCGTGGTCGCGCATCTGCCAGAACGTGGGCTCGGGGCGCAGCACGATGCCGGACAGCAGCTGCTTCCAGTGCAGCCGCGGCCCGGCCGGGGGCGCGCTCGGCTGCCCGGCGCGGTAGGTGTCGCCCGTCCCGTAGGCGTCGGAGCCGCCGTCGTACCCGTCGGGCGCACCGTAGGCGTCCGGGGCGTCACCGACGCTGAACTGCTGGGTGTGACCAGGGTTGTTGTCGTTCGAATACGGTGCGTAGGACTGCTGCTGGGGTTGGTAGCCACCGTCGCCGAAGTACTCGGGCTCGCCGTGCTGCCCGTGCGGCTGCGGCCGGCCCTGCGGTCCGCCGCCGTACTGCCCCGGTGCCGTCTGCCACTGCCCAGGCGGCGAGGGGGGCTGCTGCTGCCCGTACGGCCCTTGCTGCCCGTACGGCGCCTGCTGCCCCTGCTGCCCCTGCTGTCCGTTCTGCGCGGGGCGGGCATCCCGTCCGCGACCCATCCTGAATCCAGCCACGTACTCGAAAGTACCTGGTCTGCGTGGATCGAGTGGCGGAGCCGGGGGATCGGGCCCCGGTTTGCTGCTGACCTGTGACATCCCCTAAGGGGTTCCCCGAGGGGGAACGGGGCCCTCGGCCGGGGTCCAGTGGAGGGTGAGGTCCGGCAGGTTCTCCATGTTGGCGCTGCCGTCGTTGGCGGCCACGATCCGGAAACCGTGGTGGGCGTAGAACGCCCTTGCGTCGGTGTTGAGTTGAAAGACATGCAGGTACAGGCCGTCGGGGCGGTGCCGTCGCGCCGCGGCGAGGAGGGCGGAGCCGATGCCGCGGCGCCGGACATCGGGGCGGAGGTAGAGCTGTTCGAGCAGCTCGCCCTGGAGGGACGCATAGCCGAGGACCTCCGGGCCGCGGACCGCGACCAAGGTGTGACTCTGCGGCAGCACGATCTCCCGGATCCAGCGGGTGACCTCTTCGTGGGTACGGCGCTGGGGCGGCAGGTAGGGCATGGTGGCCTGCCGTGACGCCTGGTGGACGGCGGCGATTGCGGGGGCGTCCGTGGGGAGGGCGAGCCGGACCGTGACGGGCGGGGCGGGCGGCGTCTCGCGGGGGGCGGGGCGGGCCGGAGCGCTCGGATCGCCGGCCGTGCCCGTGGCTGTGTTCATGGCCGTCATGCTCGGACGGGACCCGGGGCCGGGCAAGTGTATTAGCCACGGACCACAATCCGCCGATGGGGCGTCAGGAGGCCCTGAAATCCGCTGTGGTGAAGGAGAGGGCGGGTCGTGCGGAGAGGCCTGACGGGCCGCCGGTGAGGACCGTCACCCGGTCATGGGCGCGGCCGCGCCGGGTGAGCAGGACGAGGTCGGCGCGGCGGTCGCCGTCGAAGTCGGTGAGGGCGAGGACCGTGGTGCGGGGGCGGCCGGTGCCGGGCAGGCGGGGTACGGCCACACGGCGGACCGTGGTGGACAGCCCGTTCGCCGTACCGCTCAGGAGGGCGGGGCGAGTGCCGCCGATCACGAGGTCCGGGTGACCGTCGTGGTGCACATCGGCGGCGGCGAGGGTGGGAACGCCGCCGGTGCCCGTACGGATTCCGCCGGGCCGGCCGCCGACGGACAGCAGACCGCCGGAGTCGGCGGTGACGGAGGTCACGCCCCGCCCGCCCCCGGAGAAGCGCCCGAAGACCGTGGCATAACCGGGCGGGTAGGCGGCCGGGCCGGCGCGGAGCGGGCCCCGGGGGCCGCCGAGGGCGAGCCGGCTGCGGGCCCGGCGGCCGGGGTCGGCGGCCCGTACGAGGAGGTCGTCGGTGCCGTCGCCGTCGAGGTCGGACGACGCCAGGGGCGCCGTGGCCGCGAGGGCGGTCCCGGGGACGGCGACGGGCGCGCCGGACGCCTTCGGGGCGCCGCGGCGGGTGAACGGGCCCCGCAGATAGCTGATCCGGGGGCCGGAGGCGGTGACCGCCAGGTCGGGTGCGCCGTCGCCGTCGAAGTCGCCGCAGACCGGCTGGTCGGGCCATTCGTTGCCGAATCGCGCCCGGTCCGGGATGCGGAGGGTCACGGCACGGGCGGCGCCGAGGCCGTGCGGTGAGCCGAAGAGGAGCTGCACGGGGACGGGCGGGCGGCCGATGCCGTCGTACGGCGGGTCGGTGGTGACGACCAGGTCGCTGAAGCCGTCCCGGTCGAGGTCGCAGACGCTCTCGGCGTCGAAGGACGCGGGGACGGTCCCTCCGGAGCGGGCGGCGTGCCGGGCCGGGGTGAGCAACTCCCGGGTGGCCGGGGCGAGTCCGTGCGCGGAGCCGTAGACGATGCCGATGCCCGGGTCGTCGTCATGGCCGCCGGCCGGTGCGAGCAGGCTGTCGAGGACGAGGTCGGGGTGTCCGTCGCCGTTGAAGTCCTGGGCGGTGCGGCTGCCGTGGCCGGCGGGGACGGGGCGGGCCCGGGGCAGCGTGGAGGCGCGGTGGGGCGTGCTGGGGCGGGGGTCGCCGGAGGGCGAAAGCAGCCCGCAGGAGCTGAGCAGGAGGGCCAGCCCGAGCCCCGTCGTCGCGGCGAACCGTCGTCCCATGCCGTATCCACCCCACCCGTAACGCTGTTGTCGTGTCGTCCACCGCGCCTCCGATGTTTCCCGGTCGGCCGGTGCCCCGCAACGGCCCCCTGAGGGGGACCGGAAAGGCCGGCGGCCGGCCCCGGGGGGGGGGCGGGCGCCCCGCCGGCGCCGGGGGCCCGCCCGGGGGGGGGCAGCCGCGGGGGGGGGGGCCCCGG
>NZ_JBHYPE010000019.1:0-25687 GCF_042746015.1 Streptomyces sp. NPDC058773 | reverse complement strand
GCCCTGTCGCCCCGCGGCCGCCGCCCCCCCCACCCGCCCCCCCGGGGGGGCACCGACCCGGCCGGGGCCCGCCCGGGGGGGCGCCCCGCCCCCCCCCCCGACGCTGCTGCCCGTGCCGCTACTTCACCGGCTCGGGCTCCGAGCTGTCCTCCGGCTCCGCGTCGCCCGCCGGGTCCACCGGCGTCTTGACGGAGTCCAGCAGCAGCTGGGCCACGTCGACGACCTGGACGGACTCCTTCGCCTTGCCGTCGTTCTTCTTGCCGTTGACCGAGTCGGTCAGCATCACGAGGCAGAAGGGGCAGGCCGTCGAGACGATGTCGGGGTTGAGCGACAGGGCCTCGTCGACGCGCTCGTTGTTGATGCGCTTGCCGATGCGCTCTTCCATCCACATCCGGGCACCGCCGGCGCCACAGCAGAAGCCGCGCTCCTTGTGGCGGTGCATCTCCTCGTTCCGCAGGCCCGGCACCTTGGCGATGATCTCGCGCGGTGGGGTGTAGACCTTGTTGTGGCGGCCCAGGTAGCAGGGGTCGTGGTAGGTGATCAGACCCTCGACCGGGGTGACGGGGGTGAGCTTGCCCTCGTCGACCAGGTGCTGGAGCAGCTGGGTGTGGTGGATGACCTCGTACTCGCCGCCCAGCTGGGGGTACTCGTTCGCGATGGTGTTGAAGCAGTGCGGGCAGGTCGCGACGATCTTCTTCGACGCCTTCGGCTTCTTGGTCGACTCGTCCTCGTCGTCCTCGCCGAAGGCCGCGTTCAAGGTGGCGACGTTCTCCGCGCCGAGCTGCTGGAAGAGGAACTCGTTGCCCAGACGGCGCGGCGAGTCACCGGTGCACTTCTCGTCGCCGCCCATGATCGCGAACTTCACGCCCGCGATGTGCAGCAGCTCCGCGAAGGCCTTGGTGGTCTTCTTGGCGCGGTCCTCCAGGGCACCGGCGCAGCCGACCCAGTAGAGGTACTCGACCTCGGTCAGGTCCTCGACGTCCTGGCCGACGACCGGAACCTCGAAGTCGACCTCCTTGGTCCACGCCAGGCGCTGCTTCTTGGCCAGGCCCCAGGGGTTGCCCTTCTTCTCCAGGTTCTTGAGCATCGTGCCCGCCTCGGACGGGAACGAGGACTCGATCATGACCTGGTAGCGGCGCATGTCGACGATGTGGTCGATGTGCTCGATGTCGACCGGGCACTGCTCGACACAGGCGCCGCAGGTGGTGCAGGACCACAGGACGTCCGGGTCGATGACGCCGTTCTCTTCCAGGGTGCCGATCAGCGGGCGCTCGGCCTCGGCGAGGGCGGACGCCGGGACGTCCTTCAACTGCTCCTCGGTGGCCGTCTCATTACCCTCGGCGTCCTTGCCGCCACCGGCCAGCAGATACGGCGCCTTGGCGTGCGCGTGGTCGCGCAGCGACATGATCAGCAGCTTCGGGGAGAGCGGCTTACCGGTGTTCCAGGCGGGGCACTGCGACTGGCAGCGGCCGCACTCGGTGCAGGTGGAGAAGTCGAGCAGGCCCTTCCAGGAGAAGTGCTCGACCTGCGAGACGCCGAACTGGTCGTCCTCGCCCGGGTCCTCGAAGTCGATCGGCTTGCCCGCGCTGGTCATCGGCTGGAGCGCGCCGAGGGCCACCCCGCCGTCCGCCTCGCGCTTGAACCAGATGTTGGGGAAGGCGAGGAAGCGGTGCCAGGCCACACCCATGTCGGTCTTGAGCGAGACCGTGATCATCCAGATGAAGGACGTCGCGATCTTGAGACCGGCGAAGAAGTAGGTGAGGTTCTGGACGACCCCGAGGCTCATCCCCTTGAAGACGGCGACCAGGGGGTACGAGATGAAGTACGCCGCCTCGTAGTGGTCGACGCCGTGCTGGGCGCCCTCCAGGGCGTGCAGCGTGACGATGCAGATGCCGACGATGAGGATGACGGTCTCGACGAAGTACGCCTGGCCCGTGTTGGAGCCCGCGAAGCGGGACTTGCGGCCCGCGCCGCCGGGGCGGTTCAGCTGCCGGATGACGATCAGGGCGATGATGCCCACGGTCGTCAGCGTGCCCATCGCCTCGACGTACATCTCCCACGGCAGCCAGTCGCCGATGAACGGGATCAGCCAGTCGGCCTGGAAGAGCTGGCCGATGGCGTTGACGATCGTCAGCAGCAGGGTGAGGAAGCCCACCGCCACGAACCAGTGCGCCACGCCGACGACGCCCCAGCGGTTCATCCGGGTGTGGCCGACGAACTCCTTGGCCACCGTGACGGTCCGCTGGGCGGGAGCGTCGGTGCGGGTGCCCGCGGGCACCGGCTGGCCCAGTCGCATGTGGCGGTAGATCTGCAGGAGGGCGCGGCCGAACAGCGCCACGGCGACCGCGATGAGCACCAGCGACACGATGATCGCGGCGAGTTGCATGGGAGGCTCCTCGTACCTGCGAGAGCGGAAAACGGTGGGGACTACTAAGCAGTAACTTTTTTGGTCTGCCGCTGAGGTTACCCATTCTCCTCCGCCCCATGAAGCCGCCCGGCCGGTGATCTGCGTCGCGAAGGCAACCCTCTGTGTGGCCCCGGCGTCCTGGGGTGCGGCTGTGGTGACGATAAGAGCGATATAAAACTTGAGCGCGTCCGACTCAGGTCTGTTGACAGGTTTTCGTCGGTACTGCACTCTTGAGCCTGTTCCACTCAAGTCAGCTGGAGGAATTGAAATGGCACGTGCGGTCGGCATCGACCTGGGCACGACGAACTCCGTCGTCAGTGTTCTCGAAGGCGGTGAGCCCACCGTCATCACCAACGCCGAGGGCGCCAGGACCACGCCGTCCGTTGTCGCCTTCGCCAAGAACGGCGAGGTGCTGGTCGGCGAGGTCGCCAAGCGTCAGGCGGTCACCAACGTCGACAGGACCATCCGGTCGGTCAAGCGCCACATGGGCACCGACTGGAAGATCGACATCGACGGCAAGGGCTTCAACCCGCAGCAGATGAGCGCCTTCATCCTGCAGAAGCTCAAGCGTGACGCCGAGGCGTACCTCGGCGAGAAGGTCGTCGACGCGGTCATCACCGTTCCGGCCTACTTCAACGACTCCGAGCGCCAGGCCACCAAGGAGGCCGGTGAGATCGCGGGCCTCAACGTCCTGCGTATCGTCAACGAGCCCACCGCGGCCGCCCTGGCCTACGGCCTGGAGAAGGACGACCAGACCATTCTGGTCTTCGACCTCGGTGGCGGCACCTTCGACGTCTCGCTGCTGGAGATCGGCGACGGCGTCGTCGAGGTGAAGGCCACCAACGGTGACAACCACCTCGGTGGTGACGACTGGGACCAGCGCGTCGTCGACTACCTGGTCAAGCAGTTCCAGAACGGCCACGGCGTCGACCTGTCCAAGGACAAGATGGCGCTCCAGCGCCTGCGCGAGGCCGCCGAGAAGGCGAAGATCGAGCTGTCGTCCTCCACCGAGACGACGATCAACCTTCCCTACATCACCGCCTCCGCCGAGGGCCCGCTGCACCTGGACGAGAAGCTCACCCGCTCGCAGTTCCAGCAGCTCACCTCGGACCTCCTGGAGCGCTGCAAGACGCCGTTCCACAACGTCATCAAGGACGCGGGTATCAACCTGTCCGAGATCGACCACGTGGTCCTGGTCGGCGGCTCGACCCGGATGCCCGCCGTCGCCGAGCTCGTCAAGGAGCTGACCGGCGGCAAGGACGCCAACAAGGGCGTCAACCCGGACGAGGTCGTCGCCATCGGCGCCACCCTCCAGGCCGGTGTCCTCAAGGGTGAGGTCAAGGACGTCCTCCTGCTGGACGTCACCCCGCTGTCCCTCGGTATCGAGACCAAGGGCGGCATCATGACCAAGCTCATCGAGCGCAACACCACGATCCCGACCAAGCGCTCCGAGATCTTCACGACGGCCGAGGACAACCAGCCGTCCGTGCAGATCCAGGTCTACCAGGGCGAGCGCGAGATCGCGGCGTACAACAAGAAGCTCGGGATGTTCGAGCTGACCGGTCTGCCGCCGGCGCCCCGTGGCGTCCCGCAGATCGAGGTCTCCTTCGACATCGACGCCAACGGCATCATGCACGTGACCGCGAAGGACCTGGGCACGGGCAAGGAGCAGAAGATGACCGTCACCGGCGGCTCCTCGCTGCCGAAGGACGAGGTCGACCGGATGCGCCAGGAGGCCGAGCAGTACGCGGACGAGGACACCAAGCGCCGCGAAGCCGCCGAGACCCGCAACCAGGCCGAGCAGCTCGTCTACCAGACCGAGAAGTTCCTCAAGGACAACGAGGAGAAGGTCCCCGGCGAGGTCAAGACCGAGGTCGAGGAAGCCGTCACCGAGCTGAAGGAAAAGCTCAAGGGCGAGGACACCGCGGAGATCCGCACCGCCACCGAGAAGGTCGCGGCCGTCTCCCAGAAGCTGGGCCAGGCCATGTACGCCGACGCCCAGGGTGCCCAGGCCGCCGAAGGCGCCGAGGGTGCCGCCGGTGAGCAGGCCAAGGCCGAGGACGACGTCGTGGACGCCGAGATCGTCGACGACGAGAAGCCCAAGAAGGACGGTGCCGCGTGACGGAGGAGACCCCGGGCTTCGACGAGAAGCCCGACGTCCCCTCCGATGCCGCTCCCGAAGACGCGGCGCAGGCCGAGTCCGCCGACAAGGCGGGCTCGGCCCCGGCCGGGGACGTACCGGATGTAGCGCTCCAGGCGCAGCTGGACCAGGTGCGTACGGCGCTCAACGAGCGCACTGCGGACCTCCAGCGACTGCAGGCCGAGTACCAGAACTACCGCCGTCGGGTGGAACGGGACCGGGTCACGGTCAAGGAGATCGCCGCGGCGAACCTCCTGTCCGAGCTCCTTCCCACCCTCGACGACATCGGCCGTGCCCGTGAGCACGGCGAACTGGTCGGCGGCTTCAAGTCGGTGGCCGAATCGCTGGAGACCGTGGTCGCCAAGCTGGGTCTGCAGCAGTTCGGCAAGGAGGGCGAGCCCTTCGACCCGACGATCCACGAGGCGCTGATGCACTCGTACGCGCCGGATGTCACCGAGACGACGTGCGTGGCGATCCTGCAGCCCGGGTATCGCATCGGTGAACGAACGATCCGCCCCGCGCGGGTCGCCGTCGCCGAACCGCAGCCGGGTGCGCAGGCCACCAAGTCCGAGGGCGACGCCAAGGGTGAGGCTTCGGACGAGGAGAGCGGTGGCCCGGAAGAGGGCTGACGTGAGGACAGAAACGAAAACCGCGCGGAAGGAGGGACGTCGGGGATGAGCACCAAGGACTTCGTCGAGAAGGACTACTACAAGGTCCTCGGCGTCCCGAAGGACGCCACGGAAGCGGAGATCAAGAAGGCGTACCGGAAGCTCGCCCGCGAGTTCCACCCGGACGCCAACAAGGGCGACGCCAAGGCCGAGGAGCGCTTCAAGGAGATCTCCGAGGCGAACGACGTCCTGGGCGACAGCAAGCGCCGCAAGGAGTACGACGAGGCGCGCACGCTGTTCGGCAACGGCGGTTACCGTCCGGGGCCGGGCGGCGGCGGCAGCTTCAACTTCGACCTGGGCGACCTCTTCGGGGGCTCGCAGGGCCAGGGCGGCGCCGGCGGCGGCGGTTTCGGCGGCGGTCTCGGGGACGTCTTCGGCGGCCTCTTCAACCGCGGCGGCGCCGGGGCCCGTACGCATGCGCGCCGGGGCCAGGACATCGAGTCCGAGGTGACGCTCAGCTTCACCGAGGCGGTGGACGGGGCCACGGTCCCGCTGCGGATGTCCAGCCAGGCGCCGTGCAAGGCGTGTTCCGGCACCGGCGACAAGAACGGGACGCCGCGGGTCTGCCCGACCTGCGTCGGCACCGGTCAGGTCAGCCGGGGCGCGGGCGGCGGCTTCTCGCTCACCGATCCGTGCGCCGACTGCAAGGGCCGGGGCCTGATCGCCCAGGACGCCTGCGAGGTCTGCAAGGGCAGCGGGCGGGCGACCAGTGCCCGCACGATGCAGGTCCGCATCCCCGCGGGCGTCTCCGACGGGCAGCGCATCCGGCTGCGCGGCAAGGGTGCCCCGGGCGAGCAGGGCGGCCCGGCGGGCGATCTGTACGTCGTCGTGCATGTCGACGCCCACCCGGTCTTCGGCCGCAAGGGCGACAACCTCACCGTCACGGTGCCGGTCACCTTCCCGGAGGCCGCGCTGGGCGGGGAGGTCCGGGTGCCGACGCTGGGCGGACCGCCGGTGACGCTGAAGCTTCCGGCCGGCACCCCCAACGGACGCACCATGCGCGCCCGTGGCAAGGGTGCGACCCGTAAGGACGGGACCCGCGGTGATCTGCTGGTCACCATCGAGGTGCTGGTCCCCGGTGACCTCAGCGACAAGGCGAAGGAGTCGCTGGAGTCGTATCGCGAGGCGACCGCGGGTGCGGACCCGCGGGCGGAGCTGTTCCAGGCCGCGAAGGGAGCTTGAGATGGACAGCCGGGGCGGGCAGCGTCGTAACCCCTATGAACTGACCGAAGAGTCGCCGGTGTATGTCATCTCCGTCGCGGCTCAGCTCTCCGGCCTGCATCCGCAGACCCTTCGTCAGTACGACCGGCTGGGGCTGGTCTCGCCCGACCGCACGGCCGGGCGGGGCCGCCGCTATTCGGCCCGGGACATCGAACTGCTCCGTACGGTGCAGCAGTTGTCCCAGGACGAGGGCATCAACCTCGCCGGCATCAAGCGCATCATCGAACTGGAGAACCAGGTGGCGGCCCTGCAGCAGCGGGTCGTCGAGCTGCAGGGCGCCCTGGAGGGCGCGGCCAGTGCGATGCAGCAGCGGGAGGCGGCGGTGCACGCCTCCTACCGGCGCGATCTGGTGCCGTATCAGGATGTGCAGCAGACCAGCGCGCTGGTGGTCTGGCGCCCCAACAAGCGGCCGGAGTGACGGCCGCGGCGGGGTTCGGACAGCCGCCGCACGATGTGACGAAGGGCCGGGGTGACCCGGCCCTTCGCGCGTCTCACCACCCGCCCGCGGCGCCCGCTCAGCAGCCGTTGTATCCCGCCGTCGGCATCGACAGCCGCCGGTGCACCTGCGACTTCATCGCCAGGGTGTAGACCGGCTCGTCGAGATCGGCGGTCTCCAGGCGGACACCGGCCGCGGCACACCGGGCGGTGAATTCGTCCGCGCCGGCGATGGCGGTCTCCAGTGCCCGGCGATTGGGCGTCACGAACACATCGACCAGGCCCTCTTCGACGTCACGCCACAGCGCACCGTGGTCGGCGCGCAGCCGGTGCAGGCTGAGCTGGCAGGTCAGGTGGTAGTCACGGGCCGCCGCCCACTGCTTGCACATGTCGTGCTGGCTGCGGTCATCGACCAGGAACGGATCCTCGTCGAGCTCGGACAGCGGCATCAGGCAGGCGATCGCCGTGACTCGGACCGAGTTCATCGTGCCCTCCGGGGCGTGGCGACTGTGGGGGCGACGATACCCCCGCGAGCGGCCCGTGGAGGAGGGGCTGTACCGGGCGGCGAGGCATAGCCGCAGGCGTGACAGATCTTCCAGCCGTCCTGATTGACGGCGAGCTGCCCGCCGCAGCGCGGACAGAGCTCGGCGCGCGGGTGCGGACGGCGGGGGGACGGACGGCGTGGAACGGTCGTCACGGGGCACTCTGCCGACGCCATACGGCCTCCAGCTGCTGACTTTTTGCCGGGGACAGGCCCGAGGCCGTCCGTGATTGCGCGGAGCTGTTCGGTTCCCGTCGCTCTTGAGTACCAGGTGGGTGGCCGGGAGCGGAGCCGGAGGGACCGTTTCCGGCCAGCGGGGCGGCGGCGGGCACGCGGGAGGGGGAGCAGCGCTCGGGCCGGCGCTCAGGCCCGGCCCATCGCCCTGGTCACGGCGATCTCGATCATGACGCGATCGGGGTTGGGGGTCGGTGTGCGCCCGTACCGCTCGGCGTAGCGGCGCACCGCGTCGGCCACCGACTCGGCGTCCGTACGCACCCGGGCCCGGCCCTCCAGCGTCGCCCAGCGCCCCTTGTCGACCTGGCACACGGCGACGGTGGCACCGTCGGCACCTGCGGCGAGGACGTTCTTGACCTTGGCGCTGTCCTTGCGGGTGATGACCCGCGCGATCCGCTGCCCGGCGTCGTAGGTGACGCCTACGGGCACCACATGGGGCGTCCCGTCCGTACGCAGCGTGGTGAGGGTCGGCATCAGATACTCGCCCCAGAAGGCGAGGTATTCCGGGCTGAGGGCGCTGAGGTCATGGGCCATGGGGGCCAGAGTAGTTCGGCGCCCGGGCCTCAGAGGAAGTCGGCTGTTTCGAGGTCGAAGGAGAAGGGGGCGGGGAGGGGGAGGGGTTTGCCGAAGGGGGCGATGTGGGTGTTGAGGTAGTCCTCGCCCTCCGGCTCGCTGAACAGTGTGACCGCCGACTTGTCACGGTCGATCAAGAGATAGAGCGGAATGCCGGCGCGGGCGTAGCCATGGCGCTTGGTGACACGGTCCTTGTAGGGCTTGCTCGACGTCACCTCGACGACCATGACAACGCCGTCGCTGGGCATCCAGGGAGGGGCGCCGCGGAAGAGACGCAGCGCGCGTGGGGCGATGGTGGCGTCGGGGATCACGTGGTCCGCGGGCTGGCCCGCCGCGTGGGTGAGGACGAGCCCTTTGTGTCCCGAGAACTGCATGGCAGTCGCAGACATCTGCATCATCTGCTCGAAGAAGAGGCCCAGGTAGTCCTCGTGGTCGCCGTCCGGCGGCGGTGTCACAGCAATCTCCCCCTCGATCAGCTCGGCCCGGAAGCCCGTCGGGGTCTCCAGCGCCAGAAAGCCTTCCAGGAGGATGTCGTCCTGCGTGGGCATCGGCTCGTGTGCCATAGCCGTCATGCTGCACCTCCTTGTGGTCGAAGGCCAGTGTTGCCGGGCGGCGCGGACGGTCGCCGTGCGATCGGCCCTGGTTCCCTCGCACGAGTGAGCGAGAAGCGGCGAGGGGGCTCGCTTCCACAGTCTTGAGTGGAATAGACTCAACTTATCGCATGTTGGTATGTGCAGGATGTGCCTTCGTGGGGCCATCAGTGGGTGCCTTCGTGGGTCCAGACTGGCCACTGAGGCCGTGCAGGACGAGACGAGGAGGATCGCGAGGACGTGGACGCCGAGCTGACCAACAAGAGCCGGGAGGCACTGAGCGCCGCCAATGAGCGGGCGGTCGCCGCCGGGCATGCGGACATGACGTCCGCGCACCTGCTGCTCGCGCTGCTGGCCGGGCAGGACAACGAGAACATCATGGACCTCCTGGCCGCCGTCGAGGCGGACGCCGCGGCGCTGCGCAACGGGGCCGAGCGCCAGCTGGCCGCGCTGCCCAGCGTCCAGGGCTCGACGGTCGCGCCGCCGCAGCCGGACCGCGATCTGCTCTCCGCCATCGCGGACGCCACCCAGCGCGCCAAGGAGCTCGGCGACGCCTATGTCTCCACCGAGCACCTCCTCATCGGCATCGCCGCCAAGGGCGGGCGCACCGGTGAGCTGCTGGAGCAGCAGGGCGCCTCGGCCAAGAAGCTGCTGGCCGCGTTCGAGGCCAGCCGCGGCGGGCAGCGGGTGACCAACCCCGACCCGGAGGGCACGTACAAGGCGCTGGAGAAGTTCGGCACGGACTTCACCGCGGCCGCCCGCGAGGGCAAGCTCGACCCGGTCATCGGCCGCGACCACGAGATCCGCCGTGTCGTACAGGTCCTCTCCCGCCGTACGAAGAACAACCCGGTGCTGATCGGCGAGCCCGGCGTCGGCAAGACCGCCGTCGTCGAGGGGCTGGCGCAGCGGATCGTCAAGGGGGATGTGCCCGAGTCGCTGCGCAACAAGCGGCTGGTCGCGCTGGACCTCGGTGCGATGGTGGCGGGCGCCAAGTACCGCGGTGAGTTCGAGGAACGGCTGAAGACCGTCCTGGCGGAGATCAAGTCCAGCGAGGGCCAGATCATCACCTTCATCGACGAGCTGCACACCGTCGTCGGCGCGGGTGCCGGCGGCGACTCGTCCATGGACGCGGGCAACATGCTCAAGCCGATGCTGGCCCGCGGCGAGCTGCGGATGGTCGGCGCGACCACCCTCGACGAGTACCGCGAGCGGATCGAGAAGGACCCGGCGCTGGAGCGGCGCTTCCAGCAGGTGCTGGTCGCCGAGCCGACCGTCGAGGACACCGTGGCGATCCTGCGCGGGCTCAAGGGCCGCTACGAGGCCCACCACAAGGTGCAGATCGCCGACTCCGCGCTGGTCGCCGCGGCCACCCTCTCCGACCGTTACATCACCTCCCGCTTCCTGCCCGACAAGGCCATCGACCTGGTCGACGAGGCCGCGTCCCGCCTCCGGATGGAGATCGACTCCTCCCCCGTGGAGATCGACGAGCTCCAGCGCGCCGTGGACCGGCTGAAGATGGAGGAGCTGGCGCTGAAGAACGAGACCGACGCCGGCTCCGTGCAGCGCCTGGACAAGCTGCGCAAGGACCTCGCCGACAAGGAGGAGGAGCTGCGCGGCCTGACCGCCCGCTGGGAGAAGGAGAAGCAGAGCCTCAACCGCGTCGGCGCGCTCAAGGAGAAGCTCGACGAGCTGCGCGGTCAGGCGGAGCGCGCCCAGCGCGACGGCGACTTCGACACCGCCTCCCAGCTGCTCTACGGCGAGATCCCGGGGGTGGAGCGGGAGCTGGAGGAGGCGGCCGCCGCCGAGGCCGAGCAGGAGGCGGCCAAGGAGTCCATGGTCAAGGAGGAGGTCGGGCCGGACGACATCGCGGACGTGGTCGGCGCCTGGACCGGCATCCCGGCCGGCCGCCTCCTGGAGGGCGAGACCCAGAAGCTGCTGCGTATGGAGGAGGAGCTGGGCAAGCGGCTGATCGGCCAGACCGAGGCGGTACGGTCCGTCTCCGACGCGGTGCGCCGCACCCGCGCCGGTATCGCCGACCCGGACCGGCCCACCGGCTCGTTCCTCTTCCTCGGCCCGACCGGCGTCGGCAAGACCGAGCTGGCCAAGGCGCTGGCGGACTTCCTCTTCGACGACGAGCGGGCGATGGTCCGGATCGACATGTCGGAGTACAGCGAGAAGCACAGCGTCGCGCGGCTGGTCGGCGCGCCGCCCGGCTACGTCGGCTACGAGGAGGGCGGCCAGCTCACGGAGGCGGTCCGCCGCCGCCCGTACTCCGTCATCCTGCTGGACGAGGTGGAGAAGGCCCACCACGAGGTCTTCGACATCCTGCTCCAGGTCCTCGACGACGGCCGCCTCACGGACGGCCAGGGCCGCACCGTCGACTTCCGCAACACCATCCTCATCCTGACCTCCAACCTCGGCTCCAACTTCCTGATGGACCCGCTGCTCAAGGAGGACCAGAAGCGGGAGAAGGTGCTGGAGACGGTCCGCGCGTCCTTCCGCCCCGAATTCCTCAACCGGCTCGACGACGTGGTGGTCTTCCACCCGCTCGGCACGGACCAGCTGCAGCGGATCGCCCGTATCCAGCTCGACCACCTGCAGCGCCGTCTCGGCGACCGCCGCCTGACCCTGGACGTCACCGACCGCGCCCTGACCTGGCTCGCCTGGCTCGGCCAGGAACCGGTCGCCGACGCTCCCGCCCCCGACATGTCCTATGGCGCCCGGCCGCTGCGCCGCCTGGTCCAGACGGCCATCGGCGACCAGCTCGCCCGCGCCATCCTGGCGGGCGACGTCCTGGAGGGCGACACCGTGCGCGTGGACGTGGACGGCGACCAGCTGTCGGTGGAGGCGGCGGGACGGTAGGCCGGGTGGCGGGCGCCCCGGCCCGGCAGCCCGCCACGGCGCCGGCGATCGATCGTTGCCCCGAGCGATAACTCGCCCCTTCCGCCCCGTCCCGGGTTGCCAGGACGGGGCGGATGTGGGGGAGGATGGCAGAGACCATACGAAGGGAATTCCACGGTGAGCATCGACCCGTCCTCGATTCCGAATTTCGGGGGCCAGCCCGAACCCGAGCCGTCGGGGCCTGATGGTCCCGTCGTGCCAGACCAGGACCTGGTCAAGCAGCTCCTCGACCAGATGGAGCTGAAGTACGTAGTCGACGAGGAGGGTGACCTCGCCGCCCCGTGGGAGCAGTTCCGCACGTACTTCATGTTCCGGGGCGAGGAGGAGCAGCAGATCTTCTCCGTCCGCACGTTCTATGACCGTCCGCACGGCATCGACGAGAAGTCGAAGCTGCTGGAGGCGATCGACGACTGGAACCGCCGGACGCTGTGGCCCAAGGCCTACACCCACACCCACGACGACGGCACGGTCCGTCTGATCGGTGAGGCATCGATGCTGATCGGCACCGGTGTCTCGCTCGAACACTTCGTGTCGAGCACGGTCAGCTGGATCCGCGCCTCCATCGAATTCGACAAGTGGATCGTCGAGCAGCTCGGCCTGGAGGCCGAGATCGAAGGCGACTCCGACGAGAAGCCGGGTGACGACGAGGCCTGAGCCCCGTCCGTCCCACACCCACCTCGCTGCGCGGGCCCCGGAGCCGAAACGGCTCCGGGGCCCGCGTGCGTCGGGGCGAAGGCGGCCCGTCCCGGGGGCTCGGGTTCCGGCTCTGTAAGCGACTGCACTCCCGGCTGACTTGATCACCTTCGGTCGGCGTGGACCCGTACTCGGACATCACTCGTCCGTATGCCCGGAGTTGAGCGGACGCGAAGCCAAGGGGGAGGCCGGCGGTGTCCATCGAGCTGCCTGGTGAAGTCGTCTGGATCATGGAGCTGATGGGCCTGGAATGGCCCGACACCGACGAGGACGAACTGCGTGCGTGGGGCGGCCGTGTGCGGGAATTCGGCCAGGGGCTCGCGGAGGGGCACAGCGGGCTGGACTCCGTCCTGAAGGGGCTCGGGGACGCCTACGAGGGTGCCTCCTACGACGCACTGCTCAGCCGCTGGAACCAGGTATCCGGTGAGCACCATACGGCGCTGACCAGTTGCTGCGAAGTCCTGGCCACGGCACTGGAGATCACGGCCACCGGTGTGGTCGTCGCCAAGGGCGTGGTCATCGCCCAACTGGTCATCACCGCAGTCGAGATGGCCGCGGCGGCCGCCGCCACCGTCGCGACACTCGGCATCGCCGCGGCCGCCGAAGCGGCAGCCATCGAGATCGGCAAACGGATCGTCAGAGAGGTCATCCAGGAGATCGAGGACGTCCTTATCGCCGAACTGGTCTCCATGGCCATCGAGCCTTTCCAGGCCGAGATCGAGAAAGCTGTATCCGGCCTTGTTTTCAAGGGCGTTGACGCTGCGCTGGGTGCTGCGGGGGTGCGGCATGAGCAAGGGGTTCAAGGCGCACCCAGACAATCTGGCGAAGGCGGCCAAGGGCGCCCATGGTCACGCAGAGAAGGTGGAGCGGTTCAGCAGCAATCTCGACGCCAAAACTCGTGGCCGATTGCTCGGCAAGGGCAGGTACGGCCAGATCGTGGAGGAGGCGCTCCGCCCGATCATCGACTCCATGATCACGGACATGTCCAAGGCGATGGCAAAGGGGCACCGGTCGATCGGCCACGGGCTGGACATCACCAGGAAGAACATCAACGAAGCCGAGGAGGCGATACGCAAGAACATGCGGCGCCACCAGGATGGCCGGGATGCGGTTCACCTGAAGATCGGCGACCGGGTGCTCGACGAGGACGACCTGCGGGACAGGTACAACAAGCAGGTCGCTGAGCGCATCAACGGCCTTCGCGGCCAGGGGCACGGACCACAGCGGCACCTGGACCCGACCGATGACATGTTGAAGGAGAGGCTGGGAAAGCCCAAGAAGGCCGAAGTCGGCGGCAAAACGAGTGTGGACGACCACGGAAAGCCGAAATGCCATCGGCTGGAGGGCGGCTATATCCAGTCCGAAGAAAAGGTCGACCCGGCGCACGGGCCCAATGCCAAGCAACGGCTGGGCGAGGACGCTCACCTGGACGCAGAAGACCCCACCAAAAAGCACAAGTGTGACGCCTTCTCCACCGGATTCAACCCTGGCCAGGACGATGCATTTATGCATGCCGATCTCCATCTCAGGAGTTTGCTGGACCCTGACGATACGAGTCCGCAGATATTCCGAATATCTCCAGAGGAAGCATGGGGTCCCGATGGGAATCACCATGAGAAATTCCGCGACTTCTACATAGACCCGGATCGGCCTATGACGGGTGACACCATCAACTACAAGCCGGTCGATTTCCGTGATGCGAAGCTATTTGCCATGTATAAACCGGACGGTAAGGGCGGGCACAGGCTGGTGACCATGTATCCTGAGCCCATTAGGGAGAGGAATCCATGAGATTTCCGGAGACTGTTATTCCTCACTACGCTTCAGACCCGAAGGTGGCTGCGTTCTTCAGCGGCGCGCTGAACGTCGAATGGATCGACGACGTCCACGAGATGAAGCCGGGCGCGACCGGGAAGACCTCCTACGCCCGGCACCTCAAGGAGGCGCTGCAATACCTGCTGAGCGAGCGGCCCGCCAGCTCGAGGGAGTGGGCGCTGATGACAGGTGTGTCGTTTTGGGAGGACGACCGTCTGTACGCTTACCTGCAGGATCTTTACAGCTACTTCTACGGTGACCGGCAGGAGCCCCCGCAGGCGCCGGACCCTGAGGAGACTCCGCCGGAGAAGTACTGGAAGTGATCGTCGGGCGTGCTGCCCCTTCTCGGTAAATCAGGCCCAGCGCCTTTTCTCATGGACGGAGTCCCCATCCGATGTCGTCGATCCGCGACGAGTTGCCGCCCCGCACCGGCCCGTGGGCGAGCCGTTTCGACACCGACGAGGCCATGGTCCGAGCGGACGACGCCCTGCGTGCGGTGGCGCTGAAGCATCACGACCTTTCGCCGATTCTGCCGTTCGAGGCGGTATACGGAGAGGGAGAGGAATGCCTGGGAAAGGCCACGGCAATCACGATCGATCCCAGGCGGCCGTACGGCCCCAGCGGTGAAGTGAACTACGTTTACGCGGACTTCTCGACGCGCGGCCTGCTGTACGGGGTGTACCGCCCGGTGCAGGATCTGGAGAGCGAGGGCGGGCCGGAGAACGACGCCGACCTGCGGAACACCACGCTGTATCCGCACCCGGGCGGTTACGAGGAATTCGATCCGGTCACCGTTCCACTGGCCGATCTCGGGCTGGACGTGCCCGGCGTGGACCGTCGCTTCGTACATTTCTGCGCCGGAATTCTCGGAGTCGAGGCAGTTGACGATCTCGGCATGCTGCGGGAGACGTTCGACCTGGCCTGGCCCGACTATCAGGACACGATCCGTGCCGGTCTGAAGCACCTTGTGGCGAACCAGCCGATGACGGTGCAGCAGTGGTTCGACCTCACCTATGTGCAATTTCCTGACCAGCGGGAGCTGCGGGCCTATCTCGCGCAGGTCTATGCCTACCTCTTCGACGATTTCGAGGCCATGCCGGTCGCCCCTCAGTAGGCAACGTGGTGGCTGCTTCTGCGGCGCACGCAAGGAGGCTGTCGGTGCCGGCTGCTCCGACGGTGCGCCGCGGAAGGGTGAGGCAGGGCCCGCAGCCCCCTCAGAGCTTCTGCAGCCGCTCCGCCGCCTCCCGTAGCACCGACTCCTGCTTGCAGAACGCGAACCGGACGTAGGGCGCCCCCTCCTCCTTGTGGTCGTAGAAGACGGCGTTGGGGATGGCGACGACGCCGGTGCGTTCGGGGAGGGTGCGGCAGAAGGCGAAGCCGTCGTGGTGGCCGAGGGGGCGGATGTCGGTGGTGATGAAGTAGGTGCCGGCGGGGCGGAAGACCTGGAAGCCGGCGGCGGTGAGGCCGGTGGTCAGGACGTCGCGTTTGGTGCGCAGGTCGTCGCGGAGTTCCGTGAAGTAGCTGTCGGGGAGGGCGAGGGCCTCGGCGACGGCGTACTGGAAGGGGCCGGCGGAGACATAGGTGAGGAACTGCTTGGCCGAGCGGACGGCGGCGACCAGTTCCGCGGGCGCGGTGACCCAGCCGACCTTCCAGCCGGTGAACGAAAAGGTCTTGCCGGCCGAACCGATGGTGACGGTGCGCTCGCGCATGCCCGGGAACGACGCGAGGGGGAGGTGCTCGCCCTCGAACACGAGGTGCTCGTAGACCTCGTCGGTGATGACGAGGAGGTCGCGCTCGCAGGCGAGGCGGGCGATCTCGGCGAGTTCCCCGCGGGACAGGACGGTGCCGGTGGGGTTGTGCGGGGTGTTGATCAGGAGCAGGCGCGTGCGGTCGGTGACGGCGTCGCGCAGTTCGTCCAGGTCGAGGCGGTAGCTGCCGGACTCCGGGTCCGCGCGCAGGGTCACCGGGACGCGGCGGCCGCCCGCGAGCGCGATACCGGCGGCGTACGAGTCGTAGTACGGCTCCAGGGCGATGACCTCGTCGCCCGGCTCCAGCAGCGCCAGCAGGGAGGCCGCGAGGGCCTCGGTGGCGCCCGCGGTGACCAGGACCTCGGTGTCGGGGTCGTAGGAGAGGCCGAGCCGGCCGTAGAAGCGCTGCTGATGGGCGGCGACGGCGGTGCGCAGTTCGGGGATGCCGGGGCCGGGCGGGTACTGGTTGCCGCGGCCGTCGCGCAGGGCGCGCACCGCTGCCTCCCTGACCTCTTCCGGGCCGTCGGCGTCGGGGAAGCCCTGGCCGAGGTTGATGGAGCCGGTCCGTACGGCGAGGGCCGACATCTCGGCGAAGATCGTGGTGCCGAATTCGGCGAGGCGGCGGTTGAGCAGCGGTCGGTCCATGGGCGCCATCCTGCGCCGAACCTCTGGACTTCCTCAACTGTGCTTTGAGACGGCGGGTCCGGGGCATCAGCCCCGCACAACGGAATGAGACGGCCGTCGACGAGGACGGCCCACGGCGCCGGGCGGCGCCGGAGCGGCGCACAGGGCGCCGGACGGAGCGGGTGCCTCGCTTCGGGGGAATGAAAGGAGTGTGAGGCAGATGGGGGTTGTGGTCTTCGTGGTGATCTGCGTGGGGGTGATCGGCCTGGTGGCCGTGGCCTCGCGGAGCGGCTCGGGCGGGGGGCGCGTACGCGGCTCCGGCGGGTCGGACGGCGGCAGCTGGTGGGCCGGTGGTGACGGAGGTTCGGGCGGCGGCCATCACGGCGGCCACCACGGCGGCTGCGGCGGCGGTTCCTCGTGTGGTGGCGGTTCCTCCTGTGGCGGCGGCGGCGGTGGCGGCGGCTGCGGCGGTGGCGGCGGCAGCTGAGCCGACGGCGTCGTGGGCCAACTCCGTATGCACGGAAGGCCAGTTGCATGTCGCATATGCGCCCGGCGGGTGCTGGCCGAAGGGCCAACACCCGCCGGGCGCTTGGCCGTTGAACAACTGAACTGCCAAACCCCCGCGCGGATGGAAAGCCGGGGAAGATGGGTAAAAGCGCTGTGGGCGACGGGCCTTTCATGATTCCCTCTCCCCAGAGAATCCCCCACGTTCTCCGACCCCACGTGGGCGCGAGCCGGCAGGCAGTCGTACATCGCTGATCCTTTTCGGGCGGGCCGGCCCACCATTCCACTGCGTGCTTTCGGAGCCGACCCATGCTCACCTCTTTGACGACGGCGTACACCGATACCCGTGCCTCCGACCTGGCCTGGGCGCTGGGCAGGGAACCCCTGCCGGCCCTCGCCGTACTCGATCTCCAACTCCAGGACGCCCAGGTGCAGTTGAGGCTGCTCGGCGCCTCTCACCAGGTGCTTCTGGAGGAGGAGCACGGCAGCTGTTCCGAAACGGTCGCCTGTATGCCGGGCAGCAGCACACCGCTGCCGTTGGGGGTGGCGAAGCGGCTGGGGGACTGGGAGTACGAGTTCGCCGCCCATGTGGAGACCCTCTCGCGCGGCTCGTTCGCCGGGCGGGCGCAGGAGTTGCTGGCGCTGGTGGCGGAGCATCCGCACGGCCTCGCGGGCACTTTTCCGGGCTCGCCGCACGCCTTCACCGCGATGCTGGCGCAGCGTCAGCAGGGCCAGGTGCGCTGGCGGACCTGGCACGCGTATCCGCAGGAGGGCCGTCTGGTGGCCACCCGTACCCGTGTGGGCGTACGGGCGAGGGTCGCGGCGGTCTAGCGGGGCCTGGCGATGGTGACCGGTCCGGTCGGCGGGGCGGCGCGGGGGAGTGTGGGGTGCGAGGGGTGCGGAGGATGCGCGCCGGGGCGTCGAAGTCCGGGAGGGCGCGGAGGGTCGGGCGCGCGCGGTCCGTACGACGCGGTGCGCCTTCATGGCCCGCGCTTCGGTCACGCGTCGAGTGAGGGGCCTGGCCCGCGAGTTCTACTCGTGTGGGTGACGGAGCGCCACAGAATCGTCACGTAGCGTTCACTTTATGATCGACCCGCCAGAGTCCGTTCGCGCCGGCGCTCCCAGCCTGCCGGAAGACATGACACCGGCGCGACTGCCCGTGCCGGCCGGACTCGGCCGGCTGCTCGTTCTCGCCGTCGTCTTCGTCTGCGCCGCCTGCGGTCTGGTCTACGAACTCGAACTGGTCGCGCTGGCCTCGTACCTGGTGGGCGACTCCGTCACCCAGGCGTCGATCGTGCTCTCCGTCATGGTCTTCGCGATGGGCATCGGCGCGCTGCTCGCCAAGCGGCTGCGCTGCCGGGCGGCGGTCGGCTTCGGCGGCGTGGAGGCCGGCCTCGCGCTGGTCGGCGGCGTCTCGGCGATGGCGCTGCACGCCTGCTTCGCGTGGTTCGGGCAGTCCCGCTCCGCGCTCGTCGGCTTCTCCCTCGCCATCGGCATCCTGATCGGCGCCGAGGTGCCGCTGCTGATGACGCTGATCCAGCGGGTGCGCCGGCAGGACGCGGGCGGCGCGGTCGCCGATCTCTTCGCCGCGGACTACGTGGGAGCGCTCGTCGGAGGTCTGGCCTTCCCGTTTCTGCTGCTGCCGGGTTTCGGCCAGCTGACCGGCGCGCTGCTCACCGGCGCGGTCAACGTGGTCGCGGGCGCCGTGCTGGTGCTGTGGCTGTTCCGCCGCGATCTCAGCGCCCGTGCCCGCTGGGCGCTCCTCGGCGTCAATGCCCTGGTCCTCGCGCTGCTCGCGACGGGCGTGGTGCTGGCCACGCCGTTCGAACGGGCCGCCCGGCTGGCGGTCTACGGCTCCGCGGCCCGGGTCGCGGAGCAGACCGGCGTCCAGGAGGTGGTGATGACCGGCGGGACGGGCGGCGGAGCCGGTGCGGGGCGCGGGAGGAAAGGTTCCGGCGGACCGCTGGAGCTGTACCTCGACGGGCGGCTGCGGGTCAGCGCGGAGACCGAGTTCCGCTATCACGAGGCGCTCGTGCACCCCGCGATGGCGGGCGGGCCGCACGGCCGGGTGCTGGTGCTCGGCGGCGGTGACGGTCTCGCGGTGCGCGAGATCCTCCGCTACCGCGCGGTCCGCTCGGTGACCGTCGTCGAACTCGACCCCGGCGTCCTGCGGTTGGCGCGCACCGACCCCGGCCTCACCCGCCTCAACCGGCACTCGCTCGCCGACCCCCGGGTGCGGACGGTGACCGCCGACGCCTTCGACTGGCTGCGGCAGCGGGGCGTCCGCGGCGCCGGGCGGCGGGCGGCGCCGTACGACGTCATCGTCTCCGATCTGCCCGACCCCGGGATCACCGCGAGTACCAAGCTCTACTCGCAGGAGTTCTACGGCCTCGCGGCGCAGTTGCTGGCCCGCGACGGGCGGCTGGTGGTGCACGCCGGTCCGCCGCTCGAGCGCCCGCGGCTGTATTGGACGGTGGACTCGACGGTCCGGTCGGTGGGCCTGGCGACGGTGCCGTACCGGCTGTCCGGCCGGCCCGCGGCCTTCTCCGGCGGCCCGGACCGCTCGGCGGGCGCCCTCTCCGCGGACGCCGGGGCGCCGGCCGCCGCACCGGCGGACGGCACCCGGTACTGGGGCTTCGTACTGGCCGCACGCCACCGGCCGCCCTTCTGCCTGGCCCCCGACGCGCCCCCGCTCACCGGCCTCAGCGCCGCCGAACTACGGGCCGGCCACCGCGCGGAAGCCCGCGAACGCAGGGCCGGGCTGCCCGCTTCGACGTTGATGCATCCGCGGTATCTCGATTGAGGGGTGGCAGCGGGTGGCGAGGCTGGCGGTTCACGGGCCCGGCGTCGGCTCGTGGGAGTCGCCGGGTGGCCGGCCGGTAGCGCCGCGGTGCGGGTCATACGGGCCGGGGCCGGAAAGTTCTGCGTGGGTGGGCACGGGGCCGGGGGCGCTGGGTAGGCTCCCATGTCATGGAGCATGAGGTGTACGTTCCGTTCCCCGTCGAGACCGTGCGGCAGGCGCTCACCGAGCCGGAGCGGGTGGCGCGCTGTGTCCCGGGAGTCCAGCTCGACGCCGATGCGGCCCCCCACTGTCCGAAGGGCCGGCTGCGTCTGCGCATCGGGAGCTCCACCATCACCTATCGCGGCAGTCTGACGGTCGGCGCCGACGCGGAGGACGGGCCCGGTGACGACGGTGCGGCGGCGCCGGTGACCGTAGAGGCGAAGGGCACCGAGGCGCGGGGCGACGGTGCGGTCGTGCTGACCCTGGTCGTACGGCTCTCCCCGGCCACCGAACCCGGTCCCGGTACGACGCTGCGCTGCTCCGGCACGGTCCACCGCGACGGCCGGCTCGCCGAGGCCACCGACCGGTCCGCCGCCTCCGTGGGCCGCCGGCTGCTGGACCGCTTCGCGGAGAACCTGGCGGCGGACCTGCGGCGGCGGCCGGTGAGCGGTGCGGCGGGACCGGCTGATGCGGCCGGATCGGCCGGCGACGCAGGTTCGTCTGCCGACACCGGCCCCACCGACAACGCCGGATCCGCCGACGGACCCGACGAGGCGGCCGGGGCCGGGCTGTTCGACACCGAGGTGCCGCCGCCGTCCCTGGACCCGGGCAGCGACGAGGACGCCGACGGGGCGGCGGAGCTCGATGCCGCGGCCGGTGACGGTGAGGACATCGACGCGGGCGATGCGGCGGACGGGTTCGCCACCGCGCACCCCGAGCGCGACTACGGCGACGGGACGGACCGGCCGGCGCCCGCCGAGGCCGCGCATGCACGCCGCACGATGATCGGCCGCAGCGCGGAAGAGGTCGATCATGCGCCGCCGCGCGGCCGGTACGCGCCGGTGCCCGCGCCCGAGTCCAACGGCACCTCCGTGCCCCTGCGCTGGGCGGCACCGGCGGCCGCGGTGGTGCTGGCCTCCGCGGTGGTCGTCGGCCGGGTGCTGCGCCGACGCCGCTGATCCGGGGCGCGGTGCACGGAGGCCGCGCCCGTACCAGGCCCACGACGCGGGCTGACCGCAGCGTCGGCGCCGGCAGGCGGCGTGGCGCGCCGCCCCCCCGCCGGCCCGTACGACGCCCACAATGCGCAAGCCCGGTACGCCACCCCCACACCCCCGCCCCTGACGGCGTCCCACCACCCACCTGCCGCCTCGCTAGGCTCGCCTTCGTGAGCACCGACAACACCACGCAGCGCGCGGCGCGGACGCCGGAGGGCGTGCGGCTGGCCGCCGGAGAGACCGAACTGACCGTCCGGCCGGACCTCGGGTGCCGGATCGCGAGCCTGCGCGTCGGCGGCACGGAGCTGCTGCGGCAGGGCGACCACTACGGCTGTTTCCCGATGGTGCCGTGGTGCGGCCGGCTCGCACACGGGCGGTTCCGCAACGGCGGCGAAATCCATCAGATGCCGCTCAACGCCGCGCCGCACGCCATCCACGGCACCGGCCGCGATCTGCGCTGGCGCACGGCGCGGAGCAGCGCCACGGAGGGGGTCTTCACCTACGCCCTCGACGACGCGGCGGCGCCCTGGCCGTACCCGGGGCGGGTCACCCAGCTCGTCGAACTCGCCGAGGACGGCGGCTCGCTGACCCTCACCATGGGTGTCGAGGCGACCGCGGACTCGTTCCCCGCGCAGGCCGGCTGGCACCCCTGGTTCCTGCGGAACCTGGGGGAGGGCGGCCCGGACGTCCACCTCGACTTCGCGCCCGAGTGGCAGGAGGAGCGGGGCGACGACCACCTCCCGACCGGCCACCGGATCCCGCCGAAGCCGGGCCCCTGGGACGACTGCTTCGGGATGCCGCAGGGCGTGGCGGCCACGCTCACCTGGCCCGGCCGCCTGGAGCTGAAGCTCACCAGCCGCACCGAGTGGGCCGTGGTCTACGACGAGCAGGAGGCCGCGGTCTGTGTCGAGCCGCAGACCGGCCCGCCGGACGGTCTCAACACCTCGCCGCGCCTGGTCACGCCGATCGACCCGCTGGAGATCTCCATGACCTGGAGCTGGCGGAGCCTGTCCGCGGGCACCGCATAAGCTCGTGCGCATGAGTGACGACGTGCGCGGCGCGCTGCTGCAGCAGATCAAGGACAAGGCCGTGGTGCACGGCAAGGTGACGCTTTCTTCCGGCAAGGAGGCCGACTACTACATCGACCTGCGCCGGATCACCCTCGACGGCGAGGCCGCGCCGCTGGTCGGCCGGCTGATGCTGGACATCACCGCCGACCTGGACTACGAGGCGGTCGGCGGGCTGACGCTCGGTGCCGACCCGGTCGCGACCTCCATGCTCCACGCCTCCGCGGCGCGCGGCGGCCGGCTGGACTCCTTCGTCGTCCGCAAGGCGCAGAAGGCGCACGGGATGCAGCGCCGTATCGAGGGCCCGGACATCAAGGGCCGCCGGGTCCTGATCGTCGAGGACACCTCCACCACCGGTGGCTCGCCGCTGACCGCCGTCGAGGCGGCGCGTGAGGCGGGCGCCGAGGTCGTAGCGGTCGCGACGATCGTCGACCGCGGTGCCGCGTCGGCCATCGCCGACGCCGGGCTGCCCTATATCACGGGCTACCAGCTGGGTGACCTCGGCCTGAGCTGAGGCCGGCGTCAGGGGCGCGCCGGATCGGTGTCAATCGGCGCTGACCTGCTGCTTTGACGTAGGGCGGCTGGTTTCACGTGAAACCGGCCGCCCACGGAGTGGGACGGCCGGACAGGCAATGTGGAGCGAGAGGCCTCGTCTGGGAAGATGTGCAGCGGCGAAGTCCTCGCCCCCTGGTCAGGGCCAAGAACGCACACCCGCATACACAAGGAGCGGACAGATGCCCATCGCAACCCCTGAGGTCTACAACGAGATGCTGGACCGGGCGAAGGCAGGCAAGTTCGCCTACCCGGCCATCAACGTCACGTCGACGCAGACGCTGCACGCCGCGCTGCGGGGCTTCGCCGAGGCCGAGAGCGACGGCATCATCCAGATCTCCACCGGTGGTGCGGAGTTCCTGGGCGGCCAGTACAACAAGGACATGGTGACCGGCGCGGTCGCGCTCGCGGAGTTCGCGCACGTCGTCGCCGAGAAGTACGGCATCACCGTCGCGCTGCACACCGACCACTGCCCCAAGGACAAGCTGGACGGCTATGTCCGCCCGCTGCTGGACATCTCCGCCGAGCGCGTCGCCAAGGGCCAGAACCCGCTCTTCCAGTCCCACATGTGGGACGGCTCGGCCGAGAACCTGGCGGACAACCTGGCCATCGGCCAGGAGCTGCTCGCCAAGGCCGCCGCCGCCAAGATCATCCTTGAGGTCGAGATCACCCCGACCGGTGGCGAGGAGGACGGCGTCACCCACGAGATCAACGACGAGCTCTACACGACGGTCGACGACGCGCTGCGCACCGCCGAGGCGCTGGGCCTGGGCGAGAAGGGCCGCTACCTGCTCGCCGCCTCCTTCGGCAACGTCCACGGCGTCTACAAGCCGGGCAACGTCGTGCTCCGTCCCGAGCTGCTGAAGGACCTCCAGGAGGGCGTCGGCGCCAAGTACGGCAAGGCCGCCCCCTTCGACTTCGTCTTCCACGGCGGCTCCGGCTCCACCGAGCAGGAGATCGCCACCGCGCTGGAGAACGGCGTGGTGAAGATGAACCTGGACACCGACACCCAGTACGCCTTCACCCGCCCGGTCGCGGACCACATGTTCCGCAACTACGACGGTGTGCTGAAGGTCGACGGCGAGGTCGGCAACAAGAAGACCTACGACCCGCGCAGCTGGGGCAAGCTGGCCGAGGCCGGGATGGCCAAGCGGGTCACCGAGGCCTGCGCCAACCTGCGCTCCACCGGCACCAAGATCAAGTAACCGGCCGGCCGCACCGCCGGCCGCCGCGCACCGGGGCTCCGCATCCGACCGGGATGCGGAGCCCCGGTGCGTTCCGCGCCGCCCGGATGCCCGCCGGTGCGGGGCGGGGCATGCTCGCCGTATGAGCGAACCGAGTGCGCCCGGCGCGGTCCGGCTGGCCTCGGCACAGGGCCGGTGGGTGCTGCTGACGGCCGTGCTGGGGTCCGGCATGGCGCTGCTCGACGGCACCGTCGTCAATGTCGCGCTGCCCCGGATCGGTGAGGACCTCAACGCGGATCTGGCGGTCCTCCAGTGGACGGTCACCGCCTATCTGCTCACCCTCTCCTCGCTGATCCTGCTCGGCGGTGCGCTCGGTGACCGTTTCGGCCGGCGGCGGGTGTTCCTGATCGGCGTGGTGTGGTTCGCGACCGCCTCGCTGCTGTGCGGGCTCGCGCCGCACGCCGGGGTGCTGATCGCGGCCCGTGCGCTCCAGGGCGTCGGCGGGGCGCTGCTCACCCCCGGTTCGCTGGCGCTGATCCAGGCCGTCCTGCACCCCGACGACCGGGCCCGCGGGGTCGGCGCCTGGTCCGGGCTGGGCGGGGTGGCCGCGGCGGTGGGCCCGTTCATCGGTGGCTGGCTGGTGGACGGCCCCGGCTGGCGCTGGGTGTTCTTCCTGAACGTGCCGCTGGCGGCGGTGTGCGTCCCGGTCGCGCTGCGGCACGTGCCGGAGACCCGGGAGCGCGGTGCCGCCGGGCGCCGCGGTTTCGACGTACGGGGCGCGGTGCTGGGCGCGCTGGCGCTGGCCGGGGTGACCTACGCGCTGATCGCCGCGCCGGACGGGGGCGCCGGGCCCGGTGTGATCGTTCCCGCGGTGGCCGGGGTGCTGCTCGGCGGGCTCTTCCTCCGCGTGGAACGGCGCAGCCCCGATCCGATGCTGCCGCCCGCGATCTTCCGTATCCGCCAGTTCTCCGCCATCAACGCGGTGACGGTCTGCGTCTACGCCGCCTTCGGCGGCTTCTTCTTCCTGTCCGTGCTCCAACTCCAGGTCGTGGTGGGCTACTCGGCCCTCCAGGCCGGTACCGCGCTGCTGCCCACCACCGCGCTGATGCTGCTGCTGTCCGCCCGCTCCGGGGAGATGGGGCAGCGCATCGGCCCGCGCATCCCGCTCACCGTCGGGCCGCTGCTGTGTGCCGCCGGGCTGCTGCTGATGATGCGGGTGGGCCGGGGCGCGTCCTACGTCACCGATGTGCTGCCCGCGCTGGTGGTGCTGGGCGCGGGAATGGTGACGCTGGTCGCGCCGCTGACCGCGACCGTGCTGGCCTCGGTGGACGTGGACCGGGCGGGTCTGGCCAGCGGCATCAACAACGCGGCGGCACGGGCCGCGGGCCTGATGGCGGTGGCCGCGCTGCCCCTGCTCGCGGGCTTCGGCCCGGAGGCCTACCGCTCGGCGGACGCCTTCGGCGCGGCCTTCCTGCGCGCCATGCCGCTGTGCGCCGGCGTCCTGGTGGTGGGCGCGGCGATCGCCTGGCTGACCGTACGCAGCGACGCCCTGCGCCCCGCCCCGGGCGCCGAGGCGCCGTGCCGGGCGAAGACGACCTACCACTGCGGGTGGAGCGCACCCCCACTGGACCCGGGAGAGCCCCGGGAAGGCGGCACGCAACGCGAACCAGGGAGATAACGCCAGCCCCCGCCGGCGTTCACTCATCCCACCCACGGGAGGGGACGGGCCGGAGGGGCAGGGTGTCCGGACGTAAAGCGAAGCAGTCCGGACACCCTGCCCCGTAGGTCCGTCAC